>NZ_JBSFTT010000036.1:0-65649 GCF_053591415.1 Streptomyces sp. NPDC003032
ACCTCGACGAAGTCGCCGCCGCGCTCACCTAGCTTGCCGGGGCGAGCCGGATACCCGCGTCGCGAAGTGGAGGCTCGACGACATGAGTCGGGGACCTTGGACGTGGCCGGTCTCGGGAAGGATTCGCAGGAACCGGGACGATGTCCCTGCCTCCTCGAGGTACCCGAGGCGCCGGCCAAACGTGTGTGCACCATGCCGACGATCACTGCTGGTGACCTCCATGTGCAGGCATCCGCGTGTGAGGGCGAGGACTCCGCGGCCGCGACACGTTCATCGGCGACGCCCGCACCGCCGATGAACAACCCGCCCTCGACGCCGACTCCTACTAGCCGCCCGGACCCGTTCGTCTCACGATGGACCTCAAAGACGGTTTCCCTTAACCTGGTTGACGACCGGCGGTGAGACACCCCTATGAGCGCATGAACGCGGTCAACTGATGGAAGAGCTTCCACGGTTGTCCGTCATGCCGGAGTGCAGCTCAAACGCCAGAACGGAGATGGCTATGGACAGCGAGCGCGGCCCTGCTGGGCGCACGCTGGCCAACAAGCTGGAGCACTTGTTCCGCACCGTCATCCCACCCGGACGTGGGCCGTACAGCACGGAGGAAGTAGCCCAGGCCATCACGGCAAGCGGGGTGCCGATCTCCGGCAGTTATGTCTGGCTGCTGCGCAAAGGTCAGCGGGACAACCCCACAATGCGGCATCTGCAGGGCATCGCGGACTTTTTCGGAGTGCCTGCGGCGTATTTCTTCGATGAACAAGTGGCGGCGGACGTCGACGCGGACTTGGGGCTGCTCGTCGCGCTCAGGGACGCAGGCGTGCAGAACGTCGCACTACGAGCGGCCGGCTTGTCATCCAAGAGTCTGCACTCGATCAGCGAGGTGATCGAGCGGGTCCGTGAACTCGAGGGCCTGCTGCAGGACGCGCCGGATCACCGCTCAGCGGAACGGGGCCACCAGGACGGAAAGTTGCCATCGTCACCTGGCGGCGCAGGGTCCGACGAGAGGCATGCAGAGGGTGCGTGAACCTGAGAACTCGTTACGGGTTCTCAGTCGGCGATGAGATCCGAGCGGTGGTTGAAGCGGCCCGGTTGAAGGCGGCGCTGGGGGCAAAAATGAGCAAAATGCCCCGTTTTGACTGGGGCGAGCGCCCGTACGGATCGCACGAGCCTGCGCTCACACGCCGACTGCCGCAGCGTCGGTGAACGCCCGCTGCAGTTGGCGATCATCGCGTGCTGAAAAGACACGGCCGCCCCTGCGCACGACCACGGCCCTCAACATGCCTTTGGCGAAAGCGGCCCAAGTCGCCCACCACCACGCGCACCGCGCGATCACCCCCGGCGGGGTGGCCAGGTCGGTGGTGAGACAGGGGCGATGCCGTAACCGGTTTCGGCGGCGTCGTGGCGTCCGCCTGTGTGAACGGGCCGGGCGTGGTCGACAAGAGCCGACGCCCATCAACTCACGTGAGGGCTGGGGCGTTTACAGATGCACCTCTGTTGACGCCTGTTATACGGGCTGTTAGCGTCGCTAGCGTTCAACTAGAGGCCCCATGTGGGGAGT
The DNA here is from genome assembly GCF_053591415.1 of Streptomyces sp. NPDC003032. Lineage (NCBI taxonomy): Bacteria > Bacillati > Actinomycetota > Actinomycetes > Kitasatosporales > Streptomycetaceae > Streptomyces > Streptomyces sp. NPDC003032. The sequence goes on from NZ_JBSFTT010000036.1 coordinate 1,559, forward strand.
TGGCACCCACGCCAGTGGGTCCTTTCGTGCGACCCCGGGGCTTGGTGAGGCTCACCGCCCCGCTCCAGCGCAGCAGCTCGACCGGCCGTGCCCTGGCGCTCCGGCCCGGGCTTTGAGGCAGAGAGGACGGGTACGGCGACCGATGACAGTACTGCAGAAGTGGGATGGTGGCCGAGCGGGACGTCGGCTGTCCGCGAGCGGCCCGGGACCATCTCCCCGGTGGGGGACTCCACGTTCCGCGTCGCCTTCATCGCCTACGTCATCGGCGACACCCGACTCGCGGAATGCGCCGGCCGGGTCCACGGCCGCGCTGGTGGTTCCGTTGCCCGCCTCTGTCTCTTCGGCGGCGTACTGCCGCACCCGCCACTGACGGACCAACATGGTTTTCGCTGACTTTGTGAATTGCGTATGGGCGCTTCATGCCGTCGTAGTTGTGGCCACCGCAAGCGTCATCGCGTTGGCGGCGATCGCCGTCCTGATCAGCTTTGAGGGAGGGGCTCCGTCCGGCCTCGTTCGCCTTCATGAAGCAGGTCGCCCTCAAGGAGAAGCTCTTCTACGCGGATTCGGCGATGCCGGTCAGCCGACAGAAGTAGTGGCAACAATGAGTTCTGTACCACATCGCAATGCTGATGAAAAAGAGATCCGAAAGGGCGAGTTGAAATGGATGCGGCGAGCCTTGACATAGTTGCTCTCCCTGTCGTCGAAATCGAGTTGTCCCGGCTGTCTTCCGTATCCTCGCCTCGAACCTCAGGTGAGGATCCGGATCACATCAAGACACTGCTATCGACAGAGGGAGAGCTGCCGCCTATTCTCGTTCACCGGCCAACGATGCAGGTCGTTGACGGCCTTCACCGGCTGAAGGTGGCACGACTCAGAGGCGATACAAAAATCGTGGCCAGGTTTGTCGACGGTACCGAATCGGACGCCTTCGTCCTGGCCGTCGAGGCGAACATACGGCATGGTTTGCCGCTCTCGCTCGCTGATCGCAAGCGTGCGGCTGTCCATATCATCGGAACGCATCCGCAGTGGTCCGATCGGCGGGTGGCCTCGGCGACCGGCATCTCTGCCGTCACGGTGGCCGACCTGCGCAGGCGCGGCGGAGACAGTGGAGCCGAGGCAAGGATCGGGCGGGATGGGCGCGTCCGTCCGGCCGATGGTTCGGGGCGAAGGACACTCGCCGCCGAGCTCATCCGCAGTGATCCAGACCTTTCGCTCCGGCAGGTCGCCAAGCAGGTCGGTATCTCCCCGGAGACGGTCCGGGATGTGCGAGGCCGGCTGGAGCGTGGTGAGAGCCCGGTCCCGGACGGGAGCCTACGGCTACGGGCCGAGTCGCAACCCCTGCGTCCCACGGAATCGGGCTTCGCCCGCGCTGTGGATCGAAACCGCCTCGCGATGCTGGAGCGCCTCAAGGCCGATCCGTCGTTGCGGCTGAACGAGACGGGCCGAATGCTGTTGCGCATGCTCACCATGCACTCCATCGACGGGCAGGAGTGGGAAAGGATCTTGCAGCGTGTCCCGCCGCATTTGTACAGCGTGATCGCCGAGTTCGCCCGGGAGCACGCCCGAGTCTGGACCGGGTTCGCCGATCGCCTGGAGAACAGGGTGGCCAGTGTGGCCGCAGAATGATCGCGCGCGGGCGCCCAGCTGGTACGTGCTGAAAGCCTTGACGAAGACCACCTCTGCCCGCGCGGTCAGCCCGGTGGCCACCCTGACGACCCCGGCCACGTCCTCGACGGCCACGTCTTCGACCGTTCCAGGCGCCCGGCATGCTGCCCCCGTCAACGAGCTCGCGGAGCAGTGCGGATCTCCTGGGTCGTTGGAGGCACGTCAGCCTCCGGGTGGTACTCGAAATGCCACCACTCGTTGTCGTAGACGCGGTAGAGGCCGTAGCGGGCACCGTGTTCCTCGAGCCAGCGCGCGCCTTCGAACGGGCGCACATCCAGCGCGGTGCCCTTGACGTGCCTGGACTCCGCCGGTGGCAGCACGAGCGTCCGGGCCGCGGCCCGTGAGCCGACGCGGCGCACCTCCTCGTCGAACAACCGTTGCTGGACGAGGGGATCGCGGTATCCCGAGGTGAGGCCGATGAGCTGCCCATGGCGCCAGAGCGCCCCAGCGCGTGCAGCGGTGAACGCCGCCCTGGCACCGTCGGTGAGCCCGGTGAGATCCTCGGCAGGAAATCGGATACCCAACGCCCAGTGGCAGGCCAGTTCGCGGGCGCGGCCGGGACTGCGGACGAACGCAACGGGCAGCAGGAGCACGGCGAGCACCACCGCGAGTACGGCGAACAACCGGTCACGGGGCCCCAGCGGGATAACGTGTGGTTCGTTCATGCCTCCAGTCCAGGGGGCGTGACGTTGTCGGCCCGTATCCAATTTTCGATATGCCGACGATACGCACCGGCTCGTAGCATGAGGTCATGCGTGTTCTAGTTGTCGAGGACGAGCCATATATGGCAGAGGCCATCCGCGATGGGCTGCGCCTGGAGGCGATCGCAGCCGACATCGCCGGTGACGGTGATACCGCCCTGGAGCTGCTGAGCATCAACAGTTACGCCATCGCCGTCCTCGACCGGGACGTCCCCGGACCTACCGGTGACGAAATCGCCAAGCGCATCGTCGCCTCCGGCAGCGGCATGCCGATCCTCATGCTCACCGCCGCCGACCGGCTCGACGACAAGGCCACCGGGTTCGAGCTCGGCGCTGACGACTACCTCACCAAGCCCTTCGAACTCCGCGAACTCGTGCTCAGACTCAGAGCACTCGACCGCAGGCGCGCCCACAACAGACCACCTGTGCGAGAGATCGCGGGCCTACGTGTGGATCCGTTCCGCCGCGAGGTCTACCGCGACGGCCGCTACATCGCGCTCACCAGGAAGCAGTTCGCCACGCTCGAAGTCCTCGTCGCCGCCGAAGGCGGTGTCATCAGCGCGGAAGAGTTGCTGGAGCGAGCGTGGGACGGGAACGCAGACCCGTTCACCAACGCGGTGCGCATCACGGTCTCGGCCCTGCGGAAACGCCTCGGCGAGCCCTGGCTGATCGCCACCGTGCCCGGGGTCGGTTACTACATCGACACAGGGTCGAACGCCGATGACCGGGCGGACCGTGGATAGGCGTCCTGGGCTGAGCGTCCGCCTCAAGCTCACCCTCAGCTACGCCGCGTTCCTCGAGATCGCGGGCGCCTTGCTGCTCGCCGCCGTGTGGATGTTTCTGCTACGAGGAAGGTCGGACAGTCTCAAAGTCCCTGATCGGAGCGACTTCCTACGCGTCTTCGACCCCAGCAATTTTGGCCCGGTCGTCTTCATCCCGGCGGGAATCCTCGTGCTGGCGTTCCTGCTGGTGTTCGGTCTCGTCGGCGGGTGGATCCTGGCCGGCCGGATGCTCACCCCGCTGATTCGCATCACCGACGCCACACGCAAGGTGGCCAACAATGGACCGCTCTCCCACCGGATCCGCCTGCCGGGCCGCCAAGATGAGTTCCGCGAACTCGCCGACTCATTCGACACCATGCTCGCGCAGCTCGAAGCCCACGTCGCCGAACAGCAGCGATTCGCGGCCAATGCCTCTCACGAGCTGCGCACCCCGCTGGCGGTCACGCAGACACTTCTCGACGTGGCCCGTAACGATCCCAACCGCGACACCTCCAAGCTTGTCGAGCGCCTCCGTGTGATCAACACCCGAGCCATCGACCTCACCGAGGCATTGCTGCTGCTCAGCCGCGCCAATCAGCGGTCATTCACGAAGGAATACGTCGACCTTGCCCTCATGGCGGAAGAAGCAACGGAAACGCTCCTCCCCTTGGCAGAAAAGCGTGGCATCACCATCGAAACCACCGGCGACACGAGCACCACCATCGGCTCACAGGCGCTCCTGCTGCAGATGACCACGAACCTTCTGCACAACGCGATCGGCCACAACCTGCCCGAACAGGGCATCGTATGGGTGAATACCAGCGTCCACTCCAACACCGTTGTGCTCGCTGTCGAGAACACCGGCGAGAAGCTCACCTCACAGCTGGTCTCGACACTCACCGAGCCATTCCAGCGCGGCACCGAACGCTTGCACTCCGACCACGCAGGTATCGGCCTCGGCCTGGCAATCGTCAAAAGCATCACCCAAGCACACGACGGAACCCTCACCCTCACCCCCCGCCCGGCCGGCGGCCTCCGCGTCACGGTGCGACTACCCGCCGCGTCAGCGCAGACACAAGCTGACGGACAGGCCTGACGGAGGCCCGGATCCCAGAGGGCATTTGATCCAGGCGGGCGGATCCATCAAGCCCGCTTGGTGTCCGGAGCCAGCCCGCGGTGGCTCAGCACCCGCCGCTCCAGCGGGCCGAAGACGCCCACGTCGATCGCGGTGCCCAACGCCAGGATCAGTACCACCGCGGCCAGCACGAGGCTGAAGTCATGCTGGCTGCGGCCCTCATCGAGCATGCGGCCGATCCCGGGCAGCTGGGTCGAGGTGATCAGCTCGGCGGTCATCAGCGCACGCCAGCCGAAGGTCCACCCCTGCTTCAATGCCATGACACAGCCGGGTAGTGCGGCAGGCAGCAGGATGTGGGTCGCAGTGTCGCGCCCGGTGGCGCCCATCGTGCGGGCGGCGCGGAGCAGCTGTGGTGGGATCTGCCGCATGGCCGACAGTATGCCGACGGCGATCGAAGGTACGGCACCCAGGAGCACTACCGCGTACACCGCCGACTCGGACTCTCCCAGCGCTATCACGGCGACCGGCACCAGTGCCGCTGCGGGGAGCGACTGCAGGGCTCCGAGGACCGGGCCGACCGTGGTACGCAGTGGTCCGATACGCGCGAGCAGCAATCCGAGCACGGTGCCGATCACCGCCGACGCCATGAAACCGAACAAGCAGCGCGCCAGGCTATGGCCGACAGCGGGCAGCAGCGCGCCTGCCCTCCAGGCGGCGCCGAGGTCGTCAGCTACCTCGGCCGGCGCCGGAAGGGTGTCGGAAATGCTGAGGAGGTAGGCGGCCTGCCACAGCGCCAGGACCAGGGTGACGGCCAGCAGAGGTGGCGCAGCGTGGGCAGCGGTGCGACGGGGCCACCTCCGTGCCGCGGGCACCTGCTGCGCCTCCAGGGTGTCGAGGCCCGCCGCGAAGGCAGTGGATTCAGGTGCGGGCATGGCGGATGATCTCCTGGCGCAGGCTTGCGGTGACCTCCCGGGTCAGGGCGGTGACGTCGGCGTCCTCAATCCGGCGCGGATGAGGGATGTTCACTTCCCAGGAGCGGGCGATACGACCGGGCCGAGAAGAGAGCAGGACCACCCGCCCGCCAAGACGCACCGCTTCGCGGACGTTGTGCGTCACGAATAGCACCGTTAGCTTCCGTTCCTCCCAGATACGCGTCAGCTCCCCGTGCAGCAGGTCTCGGGTGATGGCATCGAGGGCGGCAAATGGCTCGTCCATCAGCAGCACCTTGCTCTCCTGGGCCAGGGCGCGGGCCAGCGCAACGCGTTGGCGCATACCGCCGGAGAGCTGGTGAATCCGTTGGTCGTAGGCCTCCGAGAGGTGGACCATCCGCAGCAGCTCGGCCGCCCGGGTGCGGCGCGCACTGCGATCCACACCGGCGAAGCGCAAGGCGAGTTCGACGTTGCGCCCGGCAGTCAGCCAGGGGAACAGCGCGTGGTCCTGGAACATCAGCGCGGGACGTTCTGGCACGAGCACCTGGCCGTGCGTTGGCAGCTCTAAGCCGGCCACCAGGTTCAGCAGCGTTGACTTCCCACAGCCCGAGGCACCGAGCAAGCAGGTGAACTCGCCTGGCGCCAGGTGCAGATCGACGTTCTGGAGGACCGGGCTGTCGCCGTAGACCTTCGATACCTGTTCCAGGTGAACCTCCGCCGACGTCACCGCCTCCACCCGAGGGAGTGGCCGACCAAGCCGGCAGTGAGCGTGGCGCCGTTGGCCGGATCGATCAGGATGAACGATCCGGTGCGGCGGGAAGCGGCGTAGTCATCCACTGGGACCGGTTCCGCGGTGCGGAGCACCACTTCACCGATGTCGTTGACCGTGAGTCGCTCCGGGTGCGGATGCTGGGACAGGTCGTCCAGAGCGAGCCGGGAGTCGATGGCCTTGACCTTGGCGGCGACCGTACGCGTGCCGTGTCGCAGCAGCACTCGGTCGCCTGCGGTGAGCGGCGTGTCCGCGAGGTGGCATACCGTGGCGGTGATCTCGTTGGTCAGCGTGGGCAGCTGGTCGGACGGGGCGATCACGTCGCCACGGGAGGCGTCGAGGTCATCTGCGAGGCGCATCGTAATCGACTGCGGAGCCCAGGCGATCTCGGCGGCTTCGCCGAGGATGTCGATCGCGGAGATGGTGGTGGTGCGTCCCGAGGGCAGAACGGTGACCTGCTGGCCGACGTGGAAGAGACCGGATGCGATCTTTCCGGCGTAGCCGCGGTAGTCGGGGTGCTCTGCGGTCTGCGGACGGATGACGTACTGGACGGGGAAACGGGCCACTCGACGGCGCGGGTCGTGGTCGATATGCACGGACTGAAGGTGCTCCAGCACGGTGGGACCGGCAAACCAGCTCATCCGGGCGCTGGGCTCGACGACGTTGTCGCCATTGAGCGCGGAGACGGGGATGGCCGTCACCGCGGGCACACCGAGGCGGGTGGCGTAGTCGACGAAGTCCGCGGCGACCGTAGCGAAGACGTCCTCGTCGTACGCGACCAGGTCCATCTTGTTGACGGCGAGGGCCACATGCGGGACGCGCAACAGGCTGGCGATGGCGGCGTGCCGGCGGGTCTGCTCCACCACGCCGGTACGGGCGTCGATCAGGATGATCGCGAGTTCGGCCGTGGAAGCGCCGGTGACCATGTTGCGGGTGTACTGCACATGGCCGGGGGTGTCCGCAAGGATGAAGCGCCGGACAGCGGTGGCGAAGTAGCGGTAGGCGACATCGATGGTGATGCCCTGTTCACGCTCGGCACGCAGGCCGTCCGTGAGCAGCGCCAGGTCCAGGCCCTGCTTACCGCGACTCATCGATGCGCGCTCGATGGCATGGAGCTGGTCGGCGAGGACCGACTTGGAATCGTGCAGCAGCCGACCGACCAGAGTGGACTTGCCGTCGTCCACGCTTCCGGCAGTGACCAGACGGAGAAGTGAGATGCTGTTCATGGGTCAGAAGTAGCCTTCGCGCTTGCGATCTTCCATCGCAGTCTCCGAGAGGCGATCGTCGGCGCGGGTGGCCCCGCGCTCGGTCAGCCGGGAGGCGGCGATCTCGGTAACGATCTTTGCGACGGTGTCGGCACGGGAGTCGACGGCACCGGTGCAGGACATGTCGCCGACAGTGCGGTAGCGAACGAGGCGGGTCTCGGCGGTCTCGCCGTGCTGTGGGCCGCCCCAGTCGCCGGCGGCCAGCCACATGCCATCGCGGCGGAACACCTCACGCTTGTGCGCGTAATAGATCGACGGGAGTTCGATACCCTCGCGGGCGATGTACTGCCAGATGTCCAACTCGGTGAAGTTGGACAGCGGGAAGACCCGGACATGTTCGCCGGGAGCGTGCCGGCCGTTGTACAGGTGCCACAGCTCCGGACGCTGTCGGCGCGGGTCCCAGCCGCCGAACTCGTCACGGAGGCTGAACACCCGCTCCTTCGCTCGGGCCTTCTCCTCGTCCCGCCGCCCGCCGCCGAGGACGGCGTCGAATCGCGCGGTCTCGATGGCGTGCAGCAGGGGCACCGTCTGCAGCGGGTTGCGGGTGCCATCCGGGCGCTCGCGCAGCCTGCCGCTGTCGATGAACTCCTGCACCGAAGCCACGTGCAGGCGCAGGTTGTGCTCTGCCACCACTCGGTCGCGATATTCCAGCACCTCCGGGAAGTTGTGCCCGGTGTCCACGTGCAGGAGCGCGAACGGCAACGGCGCCGGGGCGAAGGCCTTCAGCGCCAGGTGGAGCATGACGATGGAGTCCTTGCCGCCGGAGAACAGCATCACCGGCCGCTGGAACTCCCCCGCCACCTCCCGGAAGACATGCACCGCCTCCGACTCCAGGACATCGAGGTTCTCCAGATCGAACTCGTCACTCATGCCAGACCCCGTTCCACCAGATTCGCGTGCACCGCAGCCGCTGATGCTGTCACCGACCGCCCGCGGGTATCCAGGCGCACTTCCGGCGCGATTGGCCTCTCGTACGGGTCGTCGACGCCGGTCAAGCCCGTCAGCCGACCGGCCGCCTGCCGGGCGTACAGCCCCTTGACGTCCCTGGCCGAGCACACCTCCACCGGAGTCGCCACATGCACCTCGACGTAGGGCGTGCCCGCCGCCACATGCCGCATGCGCACCGCTTGACGGGCCTCGGCATACGGGGCGATCACCGGTACCACCACGATCACCCCGTGCGATGCCAGCAGTTCGGCGACGAAGCCAACGCGCCGCACATTCGCATCGCGGTCGGCGCGGGAGAAGCCTAGGTCAGCTGTCAGGCAGGTGCGCAGTTCGTCGCCGTCCAGGATCTGAACCCGGCGCCCGTTCGCACGCAGCAGTTCGGCGAGCGCGTGGGCAATCGTGGTCTTGCCCGCACTGGGCAGACCGGTCAGCCACACGGTGACACCGTGGTCGAGCGCGGCGGTGCGAGTTCGTCGTTCAGCATCGGGCATGGTGGCTCCCAGGGGTGGCACGGTCATGCGCGCACCCGGCAATCGGACCTGCCTCCAGGGCGGAGGGTCGGTGAACAGGGCATCCCACTGCAGCCGTACGGTTTTCGGGCGTGTACGCGTGCGGGCGGTCCGCAGGGTGCGGCCCGGTCGGCGCGCAGCCCTTAGTCGGTCATGAGCCAACTCATAGCGGCATCGGTCATAAGCCAACTCACAGCGGCGCCGTGAGCCGTCGAGCAGACCGTTCTTGTCGTCGGTGCGGACATTGGCCTGGTCGGCCCGGCCGGGCAATCGAAGGCGACGCCCAGCAGGCATGCGCCACCATCTCCATCACCACTGTCGGCGGACCCTTGAAGCGCGAACAGAGCATATACATCGACGCCTCGTTGAGCCCCTCGTCCAGACGCGAGGCCAAGCCGCCGCGGCGGGCGCGGTGGTGAGCCCGCTACTGTCGGTGACGGCGAGCACCGTTCGGCGGTGTTGCGCTACTTGTGTGCCTGGCGCTCGAATGAACGAACGGCTCATGATGGCGGCGTGTTGATGTGTCACCTGCGTGCGCGGCACTCCCAGCCCCGTGCCGTCGCGGCCGTGTGGCCCGGACGTCGGTAGACGCGTCCAAGTGCTGGAAGCCTTCAGTTGGACCCACTCGTGGACATCGACTTGATTCAGCACGATTGAGATTCGCTGACTTCGTGAGTCCTTGAGAGGGGCACCTGCGTGGAGATGGTGTTGCGCTACCAGGGGGTGAAGAAGAGCGATGACGATCCCGATCCCTGGCAGACCACGGTCCACCCGGGGACGGTGCGCCGAGTGCTCACCTACTTTCGCCCGCACATCCGCACGGTGGCGCTCTTCGTTGTGGTCGCCACGATGGAGGCGCTTACCGTCGCCACAACTCCTTTGCTGTTGAGGGAGCTTGTCGACAACGGCATCGTCAAGAACGATCGCGGGGTCGTGGTCTCGACGGCATGCCTGGCCGCGGGGCTTGCCGTGCTGGGCGCGGGGTTGTCGTTGGTGTCCGCCTACATCTCCGGGCGGATCGGGCAGGTGGTCACCTACGACCTCCGGGTTCAGGCGCTCGACCACGTCCGGCGGATGCCGCTCGCGTTCTTCACCCGCACTCAGACGGGGGTGCTGGTCGGTCGGCTGCACACCGAACTGATCATGGCGCAGCAGCAGTTCAGCGGCTTGCTGATGGCGGCCACCAGTGCGGTCATGGTCGTGGTGGTGCTGGCCGAGCTGTTCTACCTGTCGTGGCTTGTCGGCGTCATCACGCTGGCGCTGGTTCCGATGTTCATCGTGCCCTGGGTTCGCGTGGGGCGGGTGATACAGCAGCGCACCCGACGGCAGATGGACGAGAACACCGGCCTCGGCGGACGGCTGCAGGAGCGGTTCAACGTGCAGGGGGCGATGCTCTCCAAGCTCTTCGGTCGTCCGGACGAGGAGATGGCCGACTTCGCGGACCGTGCCAACAGGATCCGCAAGATCGGTGTGAACCTGTCCGTCTGGGGCCGGATGGCCTTCGTGATGATGACGCTGATGGCCTCGCTCGCCACGGCGATCGTCTACGGGATCGGTGGCGGGCTCGTGCTCGCCGGGACCTTCCAGCTCGGCACGCTGATCGCCATCGCCACGCTGCTCCAGCGACTGTTCGGACCGATCACCCAGCTGTCCGGGATGCAGCAGGTCGCGCAGACCGTCGTGGTGAGCTTCTCCCGGGTCTTCGAACTGCTCGACCTGAAGCCGTTGATCCAGGAACGCCCCGATGCGGTCGCGCTCGCGAAGAACGTGGCGCCGGACATCGAGTTCGAGAATGTGTCGTTCCGCTATCCCACCGCGGAAGAGGTCTCCCTGGCGTCCCTGGAGCATCTGCGGACCGATCGCGAGCGTGGGGAAGTGACGCCGGATGTCCTGCGCGACGTGAACTTTCACGTGCCGGCCGGAACCCTCACCGCGCTCGTCGGCCCGTCCGGCGCGGGGAAGAGCACCATCACTCACCTGGTGTCCCGGCTGTACGACTCGAACTCCGGGACCGTTCGCCTCGGCGGACACGACCTGCGGGACCTCACCTTCGACTCGCTCCGCGAAACGGTGGGGGTGGTCAGCCAGGACGCCTACCTGTTCCACGACACGATCCGGGAGAACCTTCTCTACGCTCGCCCGACCGCCACCGAGGACGAGCTGATCGAGGCGTGTAAAGGGGCCCAGATCTGGGATCTGATCGAATCCCTCCCCAGTGGGCTCGACACCGTCTCGGGCGATCGCGGCTACCGCATGTCGGGCGGGGAAAAGCAACGACTGGCCATCGCCCGGCTGCTGCTGAAGGCACCCTCGGTCGTCGTGCTGGACGAAGCCACCGCGCACCTGGACTCCGAGTCGGAGGCCGCCGTCCAGCGGGCACTCAAGATCGCCCTGCGCAGCCGTACCTCGCTGGTGATAGCCCACCGGTTGTCCACGATCCGCGAGGCCAACCAGATTCTCGTGATCGACGACGGACGGGTCTGCGAGCACGGGACGCACGATGAGTTGCTGGCCAAGGGTGGCCTCTATGCCGAGCTCTACCACACGCAGTTCGTCAAGCCGGGAGGCAACGGCGCCGAGCCCGCCGAACTCGGGGCCGGGCCCGGACCGGACAACGCACTCCGGCCGGTGCATCAGGTGGTTCGTGAAGGAGAATGATGAATTCCACAGCGCAAGCCACACCGACGGTGCTGGAGCTTTTCGCCTCGCACGTTGACCGGACACCCGAGGCGGTGGCCGTCGTCGACGGTGATCGGGTCCTGACGTACCGGCAACTCGATGAGCAAGCGGGCCGGCTGGCCGGGCGCCTGATCAGTCGAGGCACCCGCCGCGGCGACCGCGTCGCAGTCATGATGGACCGTTCGGCCGACTTGCTGGTGGCGCTGCTCGCCGTATGGAAGGCGGGGGCGGTGTACGTGCCTGTGGACGCCGCTTATCCAGCGCGGCGGGTGGCGTTCATGCTGGCGGATGCGAGGGTGTCCCTGATGGTGTGCTCGGTCGCGGCGCGCGACGGCGTACCGGACGGGATCGAGTCGATCGAGCTGGACGCTGCCATGGACGAAGGTGCGTGCGACGCGGCGGCGGTTCCGGTGCACCCGGGCGATCTGGCCTACGTGATGTACACCTCCGGTTCAACGGGCACCCCGAAGGGGGTGGCCGTCCCGCATCGGAGCCTTGTGGAGCTGGTGGAGAGTTCCGGCTGGGCGATGGAACCCGGCGACGCGGTCCTCATGCACGCGCCGTACGCCTTCGACGCTTCCATGTTCGAGATCTGGGTGCCGCTGGCATGGGGTGCCCGTGTGATGATCGCCGGGCCGGGGCCGGTGGATGCCCGGCGCCTGCGGGAGTTGGTCGCGGCCGGGTTGACGAGGGCGTATCTGACCGCCGGGAACTTCCGCGCTGTGGCGGAGGAGTCGCCGGAGTCGTTCGCGGGGCTCCATGAGGTGCAGACCGGTGGTGACCTGGTGCCCGCGCACGCGGTGCAAAGGGTGCGGGAGGCCTGTCCCCGAGCACGGATTCGGCATCTGTACGGCCCGACCGAAGCGACGGTGTGGGCGACGTGGCATGTGCTCGAGCCAGGTGACGTAATGGGTCCGACGTTGCCGATCGGACGGCCGCTTTCGGGCCGCCGGGCGCAGGTGCTCGACGAGTCGCTGCGGCCCGTGGGGCCGGGTGTGGTCGGTGAGCTCTACCTGTCCGGTGCCGGTCTGGCGGACGGCTACCTGAACCGGCCGGGTCTGACCGCGGAGCGATTCGTGGCGGATCCGTACGCACCCGGCAGCCCCTCCGAGGGGGGTGGTGATCAGGTGACGGGTGGGCGGATGTACCGGACCGGGGACCTCGCCCAGTGGACCGCGGACGGCGAGTTGCTGTTCGCCGGCCGGGTCGATCACCAGGTGAAGATCCGCGGATACCGGATCGAGCCCGGCGAGATCGAGGCCGCGCTGACGGCTCAGCCGGGCGTCCACGACGCCGTGCTGGTGGCGATCGATGGGCGCCCGATCGGTTACGTGGTGGCGGATGGGGACGCGGATCCCGATCTCATCCGCGAACGCCTCGGGGCGGAACTGCCCGATTACATGGTCCCGGCCGCTGTGATCGTGATGGACGCACTGCCACTGACCGGCAACGGCAAGGTGGACCGAGCGGCGTTGCCCGCGCCCGAGTTCGCGGCGAGTGCTGCCGGCCGTGAACCCGTGACCGAGGCGGAGCGCGTCCTGTGCGATCTTTTCGCCGAGATGCTCGACCTGGAACGAGTCGGTGTCGACGACGACTTGATCCAGTTGGGCGGGGATTCGATCGTCGCGATGCGCATGGCGGCACGTGCGTTCAAAGCCGGCCTGCTGCTGACACCCGCCCAGATCATCGAGGAGCAGACCCCCGCACGGCTGGCGGCTGTGGCGCGCGCCGTACCGGCTGACCGCCCCGTCGACCAGCCGCTGATCGCTCTGACCGCGGAAGACAAGGCGGAGCTGGCGATCGTTGATTCGCAGGCGGAGGAGGTCTGGCCGCTGGCGCCGCTCCAGGAAGGGCTGGTCTTCCAGTCGACCCTCGATGATCAGGGTCCCGGTGATCAGGGTCGCGACATCTACCAGGTGCACTGGCTCCTGGAGCTGGACGGACCGCTGGATGCGGCCCGGCTGCGGGCCACGTGGGAGGCGGTATTCGCTCGGCACGCCCAGCTTCGACCGAGCTTCCATCGACTCCCGTCGGGCAAGACGGTGCAGGTCGTCCACCGGCACGTCACCTTGCCGTGGCAGGAGGTGGATCTGAGGGGTGCGAGCGATGTCGACGCGGCCGTCGACGCCCTCGTCGAACGGGAACAGGAGAAGCGGTTCGATCTTGCCAAGGCTCCGCTGGCCCGGCTGGTGCTGATTCAGATCGACGAGGACCGGCACCGCCTGCTGGTCGTCATTCACCACACCCTGATCGATGGCTGGTCGGTGGCGGTCATCCTCAACGAGGTGGCCACGGCGTATACGGCCGGTGGGCAGCTCCCGGAACGGGCGGGTTCGGCCTCCTACCGGGACTACCTGGCCTGGCTGGACCGGCAGGACAAGGATGCGGCACGTGCGGCCTGGCGGGCGGAGCTGTCCGGTCTGGACGAGCCGGCGCTGGTCGCCACAGCGGCCCCCGCGGCGGACTACGACCACCGCGTCGTCCACCTGTCGGCGGATCTTCACACCCGGCTGATGCGGTTGGCCCGCGATCACGGGCTGACGCTGAACACAGTGGTACAGGGTGCGTGGGCGATGGTACTGGCGCGACTTCTGCGGCGGACCGATGTGGTCTTCGGCACCACGGTCGCCTGTCGTCCCGCGGTGCTCGCGGGTGTGGAGTCGATGCCGGGCCTCATGATGAACACGGTGCCGGTCCGGGTGCCACTGGACGGCGGGCAATCGGTCAGGAACATGCTCGCCGGATTGCAGCGCCGGCAGGCGGCCCTGATACCGCATCAGCATCTGGGGCTGCCGGAGATCCAGAAGTCGGTCGGCTCCGGCGCGACATTCGACACGTTGCTGGTGTTCGAGAACTATCCGCGTGACTTCGCAGGCCCATTCACGTATCTGGGCACGGTCGAGGGGACCCACTATCCGCTGACCCTCGGCATCATCCCGGAAGATCATTTCAGGATCCAGCTCAGCTACTGGCGGGGGCAGATCCGCGAGAGCGTTGCCGAGTCGGCTCTGCGGTGGTTCGTTGACGCGCTCGCCGCGCTGGTCGCTGATCCGTCCGCACTGGTGGGGCGGGTCGGGGTGGCTGAGGACCAGGCGCATGACTGGGACCCGGCGTTGGCGGCGGGGGAGTCATTGCCGGCCTTGGTGAGGCGGGTGGTGACGGAGCGGTCGAATGACGTGGCGGTAGTGGACGGTGAGGGTGAGCTGTCCTTCGGAGGGTTGTGGGACCGGGCGGTGGGACTGGCCGCTGTGCTGCGGGCTCGCGGGGTCGGGCCGGAGCGCCGGGTGGGCGTGGTGGTGGAGCGGTCGTCGTGGTGGCTGGTCGGGATACTGGGTGTGTCTTTGGCGGGTGGTGCGTTCGTTCCGGTGGATCCGGCGTATCCGGCCGAGCGCGTGAAGTGGATTCTGGACGACGCCGATCCGGTGGCGGTGGTGTGTGGGGAAACAACACGGCCGGCGGTGCCGGAGGAGTTCGCGGATCGGCTGGTCGTGGTCGGCGAGGCCGATCTGGCGGGGGGCTCGGACGCGGGGTTGCCGCAGGTGTGTCCGGGTGACGCGGCGTATGTGATGTACACGTCGGGGTCGACGGGCGCTCCGAAGGGGGTCGTCGTCTCCCACACGGGGCTCGGCAATCTGGCGGCGGCGCAGATCGACCGGTTCGGTGTGTCGCCGTCGTCACGGGTCCTGCAGTTCGCGGCGCTGGGCTTCGACGCCATGGTGTCGGAGGTGCTGATGGCACTGCTGTCGGGTGCGACGCTGGTCATGGCGCCGCCGCGAGATCTGCCGCCGCAGGTGTCGTTGGCCGAGGCGCTGGAACGGTGGCAGGTCACGCACGTGACGGTTCCGCCGTCGGTGCTGGGCACGGCCGACGCTTTGCCGGACGGGCTGCAGACGGTGGTAGTGGCGGGGGAGGCCTGTTCGCCGAGCCTGGTGGATCGCTGGTCGAAGGGTCGGCGGCTGATCGACGCCTATGGGCCGGCCGAGGCCACGGTGTGCGCGGCGATGAGTACGCCGTTGGTGGCGGGCCGGAATGTGGTCCCGATCGGGACGCCCATCGCGGGAGGCCGTTGTTATGTGCTGGACGCGTTCCTGCTTCCGTTGCCGCCTGGGATCGCTGGTGAGCTGTACGTGGCCGGAATCGGGTTGGCCCGCGGCTATCTGGGGCGCGCGGGGCTGACGGCGGAGCGGTTCGTGGCTGATCCGTTCGCCCCTGGTGAGCGGATGTACCGGACAGGGGATCTGGCGTACTGGACGAGCCAGGGTGAGTTGGTGTTCGCCGGGCGGGCCGATGACCAGATCAAAGTCCGTGGGTTCCGGATCGAACCCGGCGAGATCGAGTCTGTCTTGTCCGACCACCCGCGGGTCTCCCAAGCCGCGGTGACCGTCCGCGCGGACCGGCTGCTGGCCTATGTTTCACCGAGCGATATCGATCCGCGCGCGGTCCGCGAGGAGCTTGCTTCCCGGCTGCCTCAGCACATGGTGCCCGCGGCGGTGATAGCGCTGGATGCGCTGCCGGTGACGGCGAACGGGAAGATCGATCGGGGCGCACTGCCTGCTCCCGACTTCGCCGCCGCGACCGCGGGACGGGAGCCGGTCACGGAGACCGAGCGGGTGCTGTGCGACCTCTTTGCCGAGGCGCTCGGACTCGACCGGGTCGGTGCGGACGACAGTTTCTTCGAGCTGGGCGGGGATTCGATCCTCTCGATGCAGCTGGCGTCGCGGGCGCGGCATGCCGGGTTGACGTTCACCTCGCGGGATGTCTTCGAGTGCAGGACGCCGGAGCGGCTCGCGCGCCTGGCGGCAGCATCGCCGCTGCCGCACAGTGATCGTTCCCCCGCTGCTGACGGTGTGGGTGGTGTCGAGTGGACGCCGGTCATGCGGATGCTGGGGGACGGGGTTGTGGGGGCAGGGTTTGCCCAGTGGGTGGTGGTGGGTGCGCCGTCGGATCTGACGGAGGACGTGCTGGCGGCGGGGCTGGCGGCGCTGGTGGATTCGCATGACATGTTGCGTGTGCGGGTGGAGCCGGGGCGGCTGGTGGTCGGTGAGCCCGGGTCGGTGGATCCGTCCGGGTTGATTACGCGTGTGGAGGCTGCCGGACGTTCGCTGGATGAGGTAGTGGAGGACGCCGCGCGGGGGGCGGTGGAGCGGCTCGATCCCGCGGCGGGTGTGGTGGTGCAGGCGGTATGGGTGGACGGGGGGAAGGACCGGCTCGGGCGGTTGGTGGTGGTGGTTCACCACCTGGCGGTCGACGGGGTGTCGTGGCGGGTCCTGCTGCCGGATCTGCGGGCCGCCTGCGAGACGGCGGCCGCCGGACGGGTCCCGGTGGTGGAACCCGTGGGGGTGTCGTTCAGGCGGTGGGCAGCTCTGTTGGAGGAGTGGGCGGTCTCCGCGGAGCGGGTCGGTGAGTTGGCGGCGTGGAAGGCGATCGTCGGGCAGGAGGAGCAGCCGGTCGGTGCGCGTGGGCTGACCACAGGCCGGGACGCAGGCGGTGCTGTGCGCTCGCGGTCGTGGGTCGCGCCGAAGGCGGAGACGTCGGTGCTGGTGGGGCGGGCTCCGGGGGTGTACCACTGCGGGGCGCATGAAGTCCTGCTGGCCGGGTTGGCCGGCGCGGTGGCGCGGTGGCGCGGCGGGGACGCGCTGTTGGTGGATGTGGAGAGCCACGGCCGTCATCCCGTCGACGGAATGGATCTGTCCAGGACAGTGGGCTGGTTCACCAGCGTGCACCCGGTGCGGCTGGACGTGGCGGGGATCGACCTGGCGGATGTGCTTTCCGGTGGTTCGGCGGCCGGGCGGCTACTGAAGGTGGTCAAGGAGCAGTCGCGGGCGGTGCCCGGCGATGGGCTCGGTTACGGGTTGTTGCGCTATCTCAACGGTGAGACCGGGCCGGTTCTGGCGGCATTGCCGTCGCCCCGGATCGGGTTCAACTACCTGGGCCGGTTCGCGGCCGGTGACCACAACGGTGTGCGGGCGTGGCAGTTGGCCGGGGACATCGGCAGTTCGATGGATTCGAGCACGGACCTGCCGCACGCGGTGGACGCCAACGCGATCGTCCGGGACCTGCCGGACGGTCCGGAGCTGATGCTCACGCTGGAATGGCCGGACGATCTGCTCGACGAGGCCGAGGTCGAACGACTGGGCCAGGAATGGCTGGACATGTTGTCCGGGTTGGCCCGTCAGGCGGATGATCCCGCCGCAGGCGGACACACCGCATCCGACTTCGCTCTCGTCGACCTGGAGCAGGACGAGATCGAGGCCCTTGAGGCCGAACACTCGGGTGCCGGCGGGTTGGCCGATGTGTTGCCGCTCTCCCCGTTGCAGCACGGGCTGGCCTTCCACGCCGGCTACGTAGGCGATGGCGTCGATGTCTACACCGCACAGGCGGTGTTGGACCTGACCGGTCCGCTGGACATGCAGCTGCTGCGGAAGTCGGTGTGCGGGCTGCTGGATCGGCACGCCAATCTCCGTGCCGGATTCCGGCACAGCGCTGCCGGGGTCCCCTACCAGGTGATCGCGGGCACCGTGGAGGTGCCATTGACGCTGGTGGACGTGACGGAATCGGCAGATCCGCAGGCCGAAGCGGTGGCGGTGGCCGCGGCCGAACGGGCAAAGCCGTTCGAGCTTGCCCGGCCCCCGCTGCTGCGGTTCGTGGTGATCGCGGTGGGTCCGGACCAATACCGGCTGGTGCTGACCTCTCATCACATCCTGCTCGACGGCTGGTCGATACACCTGCTGCTGGATGAGCTGTTCAAGCTGTACGGCAACGGAGCAGATCCGCTCGTGCTGGCGCCGGTGACGCCGTATCGGCAGTACCTGGCCTGGTTGAGCGAAACCGATCGAGACGCCGCAATCGCCGCATGGCGCGACGCTTTGGCCGGCTTGCCGGAGCCGACTCTGGTCGCCGCGGACCGGCCGGTGCCGGTCCAGATGTCCGAACAGATATGGGCCGCACTGGACGAAACGTTCTTCGAGGCTTTGGCGGCGAGGGCCCGCGAGTTCGGTGTCACGGTCAGCACGCTGCTGCAGGCGGTGTGGGCAATGGTGTTGGCGGCGACAACCGGTCGCGACGATGTGGTGTTCGGGTCGGTGGTGTCCGGGCGCTCGGCCGAGCTTCCCGGGATCGAGACCATGGTCGGACTCTTCATCAACACCGTCCCGATCCGGGTACGGATGCAGCCGCAGCACTCCTTCACCGAGCTGGTGCGGCGATTGCAGAGCGAGCAGACAGCGGTACTGGCTCATCACCACCTCGGGCTCACGGACATTCAGCAGGCCGCCGGGATGGGGCAGCTGTTCGACACTCTCTTCGTCTACGAGAACTACCCCAAGCCTGCTGCGATCGATGACGGAGCTGCCGACGCAGAACCGGCTCGGTTGCGTGTGCGGGGCGTGACTGACGCCGATTCCACCCACTACCCCCTGGCACTGACGGCCATCCCGGACAACGGCTTGCAGCTGCGGCTGGAACGCCAGCCGGCGCTGGTCACTGCCGCGCAGGCCGATGCCGTGCTGGATCGGTTCACGCAGGTGCTCAAAGCCCTGGTGGCCGCTCCGCAGTTGCCGCTGTCCGTGGTGCCCATCTTGACCGACTCCGAACGGGAACAACTGCGGGCGTGCAATGACACCGCGGCGGAGGTGGCGGCACAGACGCTGCCGGAATTGTTCGCCGCGCAGGTCGCCACCACCCCTGAGGCGACTGCGGCGATCTTCGAAGACCAGTCGCTGACCTACGCCCAGCTCGACGTCCGCGCCAACCAGTTTGCCCACTGGCTCATCGACCACGGCGTCGGACCCGAGGACCGGGTCGCGGTCATGTTGCCTCGCTGCCTGGAACTGGTTGTCGCCGTGCTGGGTGTCACCAAGGCCGGCGCCGCCTGGCTACCCATCGATGCGAACTACCCCCAGGCGCGCATCGACTACATCCTCGCCGACGCGCAGCCGGCGATCGTGGTGGACGAGTCGGTGGTGCGCGCGGTCAGCGGATACCCCACCGATCCGGTGCGGTCGCGGGCAGTGCCCGAGAATTCGGCTTACCTCATCTACACCTCCGGCTCCACCGGGGAACCCAAAGGCGTTGTGGTCACCCATACGGGCTTGGCCAGTCTGGCCAGCAGCTTGGTCGAGCGGCTGGATCTGACCACACGGAGCCGGGTCCTGGCATTGGCATCACCGAGTTTCGATGTCTCGGTGTTGGAACTGCTCATGGCAATCGGTGGCGGCGCGGCACTGGTGGTTCCGCCTGAGGGTGTGGTGGCCGGTGGAGAGCTGGCCGAGGTGTTGGCCGGCCGGGAGATCAGCCATGCGTTGATCCCGCCCCCCGTGCTGGCCACCGTTCCCGAAGCACCCGAGGCGGTACTGCCATGCCTGGTCCTGGGTGTGGCGGCGTGTCCTCCTGAACTCGTGCACCGGTGGTCGCGCGGGCGCCGGATGATCAACACCTATGGGCCGACCGAGGCCACCATCGCCATGACCATCGGCCGGGCGATTCCGGACGGTGACGAGATTCCACCGATTGGGTATCCGACCGCGAACGCGCGGGCGTTCGTGTTGGACTCATGGCTGCGGCTGGTGCCACCGGGTTCGGTGGGCGAGCTGTATATAGCCGGTGTGGGCGTCGCGCGGGGGTATCTGGGCCGAGCGGGGCTGACCGCGGCTCGATTCGTAGCCGATCCGTTCGGTTCTGGTGAGCGGATGTATCGGACTGGGGATTTGGTCTGGTGGAACCCGGAAGGGGAGTTGGTCTTCGTTGGTCGTGTCGATGACCAGGTGAAGGTGCGGGGGTTCCGCATTGAGCCTGGTGAAGTCGAGGCGGCACTGGTGGCGCAGGAGTCGGTGGGGCAGGCGGTGGCGGTGGTCCGCGCCAGTAACGCCGGCGAACGGCTGGTGGGGTATGTGACCCCCGCCGGCAAGACCGCAGTGGATGCCGTCGCGGTGCGCGAGGGTGTGGCGGCCCGGTTGCCGGAATACATGGTGCCCGCGGCGGTGGTGGTGCTCGAGGCGCTGCCAGTGACAGCGAACGGGAAGGTCGACCGCAAGGCGCTGCCGGATCCCGACTTCAGCCAACGCGTTTCGGGCAGGGAGCCGGTCACGGAGGTCGAACGGATGCTGTGTGATCTGTTTGCCGAAGTGCTCGGCCTGCCGCGGGTCGGTGCGGACGACAGCTTCTTCGAGCTGGGCGGGGATTCGCTTCTCTCGATGCAACTGGCGGCGCGCGCCCGCCGTGACGGCATGGTCTTCGGCCCGCGGGAGGTGTTCGAGCACCGGACGCCCGCGGGCATCGCGACGATCGCAGAGCTGGGCGCGGATGATCCTGCCGCGGGCGCGGACACCACATCCAGCGTCGACCTCCTCGACTTGGACCAGGAGGAGATCGACGCGTTCGAGGCCGAGTTCGACCACCAGTAAGACCGCTCATGCGGGTCGACCGAAGGAATGGATGTGGCCGTGATGCACTCCGCGCTGGTGATCGGCACAGGACTGATGGGTACGTCGGTGGCGTTGGCGCTGCGGGCCCGTGGCGTGACCGTGTACCTCAGGGACGTCGACTCGGCGGCTGCCCGGACAGCCGCGTCGCTGGGCGCCGGTACGGTGCAGTCGCCCACGGAAACCGTCGACATGGCGATCGTCGCGGTGCCGCCGCCGCTGGTCGGCAAGGTGCTGGCGGACGCACAGGGCGGGCACCTGGCGCGGCACTACACGGACGTGGCCAGCGTGAAGGCGGAAACGCAGCACGACGTCGCCGCCCTCAAATGCGACACCTCGTGCTACATCGGCGGACATCCCATGGCGGGCGCGTCACGCAGTGGCCCGCTGAAGGCCCGGGGCGACCTCTTCGAAGGCCGCACCTGGGCGCTGACGCCAACGGCGGACACCGATACTGAAACGCTCAACACGGCACTGGAACTGGTGACGCTGTGCGGCGCTGTTCCTGTGCTGATGGAGGCGGCGGTGCACGACCGTGCGGTGGCGCTGGTGTCCCACGCGCCCCATGTGGTGGCCAGCCTGGTCGCGATGCGCCTGGAGAATGCCGAGGAACGCGAGGTGAGCCTGGCGGGCCCGGGGCTGCGGGACCTGACCCGGATCGCCGAGGCCGACCCCCAGCTCTGGCTGGACATACTGGGCGGCAACGCCGCGGTCGTGGCGGACCTCTTGGACGAACTGGGCGCCGATCTCAGCGAGATGGTCGCCGGGCTGCGCGCCATGGCAGCGACGGACGAAGCCAAGCGCAGCAGTGGCATGAAGACGGTCGGGACCATGCTGCGCAGGGGGGTGTCAGGCCGCGGCCGCATCTCCGGTAAGCATGGGACGCAGCCTGAGCGGTTCGAATCGGTGACCGTGATGATCGGGGACCAGCCGGGCGAACTGGCACGGCTGCTGACGGACGCGGACCGCGCGGACGTCAACATCGAGGACATCCGCATCGAGCATGCCACCGGCCGGCAGGCCGGCCTGGTCCATGTCAGCGTCGCTCCCGGCATGACGGCACCGCTGCGGGAAGCCCTGCGGACCGGCGGCTGGCACGAGCGCTGAGCGTCCGGCCGCGCCCCGATGTGTGGTTCGCCCCGCAGGCGGCCAGGTGTTCGCTCCGCTGGTGCGCGCCTGAAGATCACCGAAGACCCGGGCATCACCGATGGCCTGGGCATCACCGATGACGACGCCGTCCAGGAGCCGGTAGAACTCCTCGGCGTCGATCCGGTGGCACCCGTTCGACCATGCCGTTCAGGCGTGACGTGCGGGGCGTGACGCAGGCGTGCGCTATGCCGTGGACCCGCAGGACGCGCAGGCGGGTGCAGTCGTCGATCGCGGTCGAAGCGACCGTGTCCGGTGTGACTGGACATGTTGTCCGCGCTCGCCCGTCAGGCGGATGATTCTTCTGTGCGGCACGTTGCGCATTCCAAGTCGACCTCCTCGTCCCTGAATCAGGGCGAGTTGAGGAAATCACGGTTGAGTTCGACGACCAACGTCAAGCCCATAGCTGATTAAGGGAGACATTGATGGCCCAGTCGCGTATCGAGGGAATCTGGCCGCTGTCGCCACTGCAGGCTGGGTTGCTCTTCCACGCGGTTTACGACGGCGAAGGGCCCGACGTCTACATAGGCCATTGGATCCTGGAGCTGGACGGACCGGTGGACGCGGCCAGGCTGCGCGCGGCATGGGAGGCGCTGCTGACCCGGCACGCTCCGCTTCGGGCCTGCTTTCGGCAGCGTAAGTCGGGTGAGACGGTGCAGATCGTCCTCAAGGAGGTGGAACTGCCGTGGCGCGAGGTCGACCTCTCCCACCTCGATGACCCCGACGAGACCGTGCGGGAGCTGGCCGAGGAGGATCGCACGAAGCGATTCGACCTCGCGCAGGCGCCGTTGCTGCGGCTGACCTTGATCCACCTCGACGACCGTACGCATCGACTGGTGATGACCTGCCATCACTCGATCATGGACGGTTGGTCGTTGCCCGTCGTGGTCAACGAGCTGTCGAAGCTGTACCCGGCCGACGGCGACCCGCTGGCCCTGCCCGCGGTCACGTCATATCGGGACTACCTCGCGTGGCTGAGCAGGCAGGACAAGGAGAGGGCGCTGTCGGCATGGGTGGCGCAGCTGCGTGGTGCCGAGGAACCGACGCTGGTGGCGCCCGCCGATCCGGGGCGAGCGCCCGGCGTGCCGGAGAGCGTCGAGCTCGAGCTGCCCAAGGCCCTCACGCGCTCGCTGGACGAGCTGGCTCGTGGCCATGGGCTGACGTTGAACACTGTGGTGCAGGGCGCGTGGGCGATGGTGCTGGCGCGACTGGCGGGCCGGACGGACGTGGTGTTCGGGGCGGCGGTGTCGGCGCGCCCGCCGGATCTGCCCGGCGTGGAGGAGATGGCGGGGCTTTTCCTCAACACCGTTCCGGTGCGCGTGCGGCTTCGCGGCTCGGCACCGGTCATGGAGCTGCTGGCGGAATTGCAGAAACGGCAGTCGGCCCTCATACCTGACCAGTTCGTGGGATTGGTTGACATACAGCAGGCGGCCGGGCCCGGCGCGATCTTCGACACCTTGCTCGTCTTCGAGAAGTTCCCCAACAAGCCCGCCGAATCGGACTCCGCGGGGAATTTTGGCATTCGAATACGTCAGGGCCGGGCAGCCGCCCATTACCCGCTGACGCTGGTTTGCGTTCCCGGCGAATCGATGCTCCTCAAACTCGACTATCTGACGGAGCTCTTCGATCGGGCCACGGCATTCTCCATCGTCGAGCGGTTGCAGGAGGTTCTGCGTCAGCTGACGGGTGCGGGCGACCTGACGGTGGCCGAGGTCGATGTGACGAGTGCGGCCGAGCGTGATGTGGTGGTCGACGAATGGGGTACGGCAGCCGCCATGGTGCCGGGCCGGCCGGCCCCGGATCTGTTCGACCGCCAGGTGGAGCGCCGCCGCGACGAGGTAGCGGTCGTCGATGGCGATCGGGCGATGTCGTTCGGGGAACTGGCTGAGCACGCGGAGCGGCTCGCCGGCTATCTGCACAGCAGGGGAGTGCGGCGCGGGGATCGGGTGGCCGTGGTGATGGGCCGGTCGCCCGAACTCATCGCGACGCTGCTCGCGGTCTGGAAGGCAGGCGCGGCGTACGTCCCCGTGGATCCCGCCTATCCGGCGGAACGCCTGAGGTTCATGCTCGCGGATGCGGAGCCGGCGGCAGTGGTGTGCGCGCAAGCGCACCGAGATGTCGTGATGGGCGCAGGGCTCGATCCGATCGTCCTGGACGATTTCCGGACGCGGCAGGCAGTGGCGGAGTGCACCCCTCTGTCCGTGGGCGTACACGCTGACGACCTCGCCTACGTGATGTACACGTCGGGGTCGACGGGAACACCGAAGGGCGTCGTGGTATCGCACGGCAACGTCGCGGCCCTGGTCGGGGAGCCGGGATGGGCAATCGGCCCTGACGACGCCGTGTTGACGCATGCCTCGCACGCCTTCGACATATCCCTGTTCGAGCTGTGGGTGCCGCTGCTGTCGGGTGCCAGGGTGGTGCTGGCCGGATCGGGCGCCGTGGACGGCGAGGCTCTGGCTGGATATGTGGCCGGCGGCGTCACGGTCGCCCACCTGACCGCGGGGACCTTCCGGGTGATGGCCGAGGAGTCACCGGAGTCGCTCGGCGGTCTGCGCGAGGTGCTGACCGGTGGGGACGCGGTGCCGCCCGCGGCGGTGGAGCGCGTGCGGCGCAGCAGTCCGGGGGTGCGGGTGCGGCATCTCTACGGCCCGACGGAGGCCACGCTGTGTGCGACGTGGTGGCTGCTCGAACCCGGCGATGCGACGGGATCAGTGCTGCCGATCGGACGACCGCTTTCGGGGCGGCGAACATACGTCCTCGATGCGTTCCTGCGTCCTGTGCCTCCGGGCGTGGTGGGAGAGCTGTATGTCGCTGGAGCCGGTGTGGCGCAGGGCTATCTCGGTCGTGCGGCATTGACGGCAGAGCGGTTCGTCGCTGATCCGTTCGCTCCCGGCGACGCGGCGGCGCACAGCGACTCCGCGGGGGGCGGTGGCCGGGTGACGGGTGCGTGCATGTACCGGACCGGGGACCTGGCGTACTGGACGGACCAGGGTGCGCTGGCGTTCGCCGGACGCGCCGACGACCAGGTCAAGATCCGCGGGTATCGAGTGGAGCCCGGCGAGATCGAGGTGGTCCTCGCCGGGCTGCCCGGTGTTGGCCAGGCCGTCGTGTCCGTGCGGGGCGAGCAGCACCTGATCGGTTACGTGGTCGCCGAAGCGGGGCACGACGTCGACCCGGTGCGGCTGCGCGAGCAGCTCGCGGAGACGCTGCCCGACTTCATGGTTCCGGCCGCGGTGCTGGTGCTGGACCAGCTGCCGTTGACGGTCAACGGAAAGGTGGACCGGCAGGCCCTGCCCGAACCGGACTTCGCCGCGAAGGCGGTCAGCCGGGAGCCGGACACGGAGGCCGAGCGCATCCTGTGTGGAGTCTTCGCCGAAGTCCTTGGTCTGGAACGGGTCGGGGTCGAAGGCAGCTTCTTCGAGCTGGGCGGAGACTCGATCTCGTCAATGCAGGTGGCCGCCCGTGCGCGACGCGAGGGAATCTTCCTCACCCCGCGACAGATTTTTGAGCACCGGACCCCTGAGCGACTTGCGGCACTGACACAACAGGCCCTGACGGCACGAGTACAGGACCGCTCCGAGGCGGTCACAGGCGTGGGAGAGATCCCATGGACGCCGGTGATGCGTGCCCTCGGGGATGCCGCGGTGCGCCCTGGCTTCGTGCAGGCGAAAGTCGTCGTCACCCCGGCAGACCTGAGTCCGGACGCTCTGGTGAGTGCCCTGCAAGCGGTGCTGGACGTGCACGATCTGCTGCGGGCACGAGTGGAGCCTGACGGGCGGCTGTTCGTGGCCGATCGCGGCGCGGTGGACGCGGCCGGCCTGGTCACGCGGGTGCCGGCCGGGACCGCGGACCTCGATGAGTTCGCCGAGCACCAAGCCAGGACGGTGGCCGGCACGCTGAACCCGTCGGCGGGAATCATGGTGCGGGCCGTCTGGGTCGACGCCGGAAGCGACCGGCCGGGCCGGTTGGCTCTGGTAGTGCATCATCTGTCGGTCGACGCGGTCTCATGGGGCATCCTGCTGCCGGATCTTCGATCGGCATACGACGCGGTTGTCTCCGGCGCTCTCCCCGCACTCGAGCCTGCGACGACCTCGTATCGGCACTGGGCGCGGCGGCTGACCGAGCAGGCGTTCAGCGAGAGCACGATCGCTGAGGTCGATCACTGGGTCGCCGTACTGGATGGTGCGGATTCGTCCTTCGAAAGGCAGACCGGGCAGTCGCACTCGTGGTCATGGACGCTGTCCGGAACCACGGCGCACAGTCTGGTGGCCCGGCTGCCACAGGTTTTCCACTGCGGGATTCACGAAGTCCTGCTGGCAGGCCTCGGGGGTGCGGTGGCGCGCCGGCGCGGTGCCGGCGCCGGGATCCTGGTGGACGTGGAAGGCCATGGCCGCCATGCCGCCGACGGTGAGGATCTGTTGCGCACCGTGGGCTGGTTCACCAGCGTCCACCCGGTCCGCCTCGACATCTCCGATGTCGACCTTTCCGCCGCGGCAGCGGGGAACGCCGCGGCCGGCCAGTTGCTGAAGGCCGTGAAGGAACAGGCCCGCGCCGTCCCCGGCGATGGCCTCGGCTACGGGCTGTTGCGCTATCTCAACCCCGATACCGGGGCCAGGCTGGCCGAGTTGCCGTCCCCGCAGATCGGATTCAATTACCTCGGCCGGTCCAGCCTCGCCGCAGAGGACACCGTGTGGCAGGGGAGCGAAGAGTCGCTCGGCGGCGGTCCGCAGATGCTCGCGGCCCACCCGGTGGAGGTGGCGGCGGACGTTCAGGACACGCCCGCCGGACCCCGGCTGAGGCTGGTCATCGATGGCAGGGATCTGGACCCCGCCACGGTGGAGCAGCTCGGCGAGGCATGGCTGGAGATGCTGACCGGCTTCGCGGCGCTGGCCGAGGATCCCGACGCCGGCGGGCACACCCCGACCGACTTCGACCTCGTCGAGCTGACGCAGCGGGACGTGGCGGAGCTGGAGGCCGCGGCGCCAGGGCTGACGGACATCTGGCCTCTGTCACCGCTGCAGGAAGGCATGCTCTTCGAGCGGGCCATCGACGAGGACGGCGTCGACGTCTACCAGAGCCAGCGGATCCTGGACCTCGACGGGCCGGTCGACGCGCAACGGCTGCGTGCGGCGTGGCAACGGCTGGTCGCCCGGCACGAGTCGCTCCAGACGAGCTTCCACCAGCTCGGAACCGGCGAAACGGTGCAGGTCGTCGAGGGCGAAGTCGATATCCCATGGCGTGAGGCCGATCTGTCGCACCTCGATGAGGCGGCCGCGGCGGCGGAGGTCGACCGCCTGCTCGCGCGGGACCAGGCGGAGCGGTTCGATGTGTCCAAGGCGCCGCTGCTGCGGCTGTTGCTGATCCGTCTCGGTCAGAGCACGCACCGGCTCGTCGTGACGTCGCATCACGTTGTCCTGGACGGCTGGTCCACACCGATCGTCCTGGGCGAGATGTCGACGGGTTACGCGGGTGGACAGGGCTCGTCGACGCCACCGTCCTATCGGGACTACCTGGTGTGGCTGCGCCGTCAGGACGAGGAGGCGACACGAGCGGCGTGGCAGTCCGAGCTCGCCGGGTCGGACGAACCGACCCTGATGGACGCCGACGCGGACAAGGCGATGGTCATGCCGGACGGGCATGCCGAATGCCTGTCCGAGGAGGCGACGCGGGCGCTCACCGGCTTCGCACGCGGCCACGGACTGACGTTGAGCACGATCGTGCAGGGTGCATGGGCGTTGGTGCTGGCGCGGCTGGCGGGCCGGACGGACGTGGTGTTCGGGACCGTGGTGTCGGGACGTCCCGCGGATGTGCCGGACGTCGAGCGGATGGTGGGGATGTTCATCAACACCGTCCCGGTGCGGGTACGGCTCGAAGGCAGCCGGCCGACGCTGGACATGTTGCGGGACTTGCAGAGGCGCCAAGCGGCGTTGACGGAGCATCAGTACCTGGGGCTGTCGAAGATCCAGCGGCTGGCGGGGACGGGCGCGATCTTCGACACCATCGTGATGGTCGTGAACTACCCGGACGACGCCGCTGGTCCCGGTGGTGACGGTGGTTTTGCGATCAGCTCGGTCCGCACCCGGACCGGTACCAGTTATCCGCTGACCATGAGCGTCTCTCCCGGGAACCGCTTGCGGATCGACGTGGCCTACCGGCCCGATCGGATCGACCAGGAAGCAGCCGCTGAGGTTGCCGGGCAGGTCGTGCGGGTCATTGAGCAGATGGTGGCGGAGCCCTCGCTTCCGGTGGGCCGCCTGGCCGTGACGAACGAATCGACGCGTGCGTCGGTGGTGGAGCACGGGAGTTCGAGCGGCGAAGCGGCCGGCAGTCAGTCGGTGCTGGAGCTGTTCCGGCGGCAGGCCAATAGGTCCCCGGACGCGGTGGCGGTCATGGACGGGGGACGCACCCTGTCGTATGCCGACCTCGACCGGGCATCGGATGGGTTGGCAAGGCACCTCGCCGGGACGGGTGTGCGGCATGGCGACTGTGTCGGCGTGGTGATGGAACGCGGCGCGGACCTGTTCGTCGCCCTGCTCGCGGTCTGGAAGGCGGGAGCCGCGCAGGTGCCGGTGAATGTGGACTACCCCGCGGAACGCATCGACCGGATGCTGGCCGATGCCGGCGCACGGGTGGCGGTCTGCGTGGGAGCGACCCGCGACGCGGTGCCGGACGGGGTCGAGCCGGTGGTCATGGACGCACCGGCGACCGGGGAAGTGCCGCACGAGGCGCCGACACTCACGGTCGGGCCGCACGACGTGGCCTACGTGATGTACACCTCGGGATCGACCGGGGTCCCCAAGGGCGTCGCGGTGCCGCACGCAAGCGTGGCGGCGCTGGCGAGCGACGCCGGCTGGTCGCAGGGCCCGGACGACTGCGTGCTGCTGCACGCGTCGCACGCGTTCGACGCGTCCTTGGCGGAGATCTGGGTGCCACTGGTCAGCGGTGCCCGCGTACTGGTCGCGGAACCGGGCGCGGTCGACGCGCAGCGGCTGCGCGAGGCGATCGAACGTGGCGTTACCACCGCCCATCTGACGGCCGGGAGCTTCCGGGTGGTGGCCGAGGAGTCGCCGGAGTCCTTCCGCGGGCTGCGCGAGATCCTGACTGGCGGTGACGCGGTACCCCTCGCGTCCGTCGCGCGGGTGCGCCGGGCGTGCCCGCAGGTTCGAGTCCGGCAGCTTTACGGCCCCACCGAGACCACCCTCTGCGCCACGTGGCACCTCATCGAACCGTGGGACGAAACAGGCGACACCTTGCCGATCGGCCGACCGCTGGCCGGACGGCGGGCTTACGTGCTCGATGCGTTCCTCCAACCGGTGGCGCCCAACGTGACCGGCGAGCTCTACCTCGCCGGCGCCGGCCTTGCGCACGGTTATCTGGGCGCGAGCGCGCCGACCTCGGAGCGGTTCGTCGCTGATCCGTTCGCCCCCGGCGACGCGGCGGCGCCAAGCGCCTCCGCAGGTGGTGGCCGGGCGACGGGCGGGCGGATGTACCGCACCGGCGACCTGGCGCGCTGGACGGATCAGGGTGAGTTGCTGTTCGTCGGAAGGGCCGACTCCCAGGTGAAGATCCGGGGCTACCGCGTGGAGCCCGGGGAGATCGAGGCGGCCCTGGCCGAGGTTCCGCAGGTCGCGCAGGCGACCGTGGTGGTGCGGGAGGACCAGCCTGGCGAGAAGCGGCTGATCGCCTATGTGACCACGGAAGGGGACCCGGGACCGGATTCCGAGGCGGTCCGCGAGCACCTCGCGGCACGGCTGCCGGAGTTCATGGTGCCCGCGGTGGTGGTGCTGCTGGACAACTTCCCCCTGACGCTCAACGGAAAGATCGACCGTGCGGCCCTGCCGGCTCCGGAGTTCACCGCGAAGGCGGCCGGCCGCGAGCCGCGTACCGAGGCCGAGCGCGTGTTGTGCGACCTGTTCGCCGAGATACTCGGGCTGGACCGGGTCGGTGCCGACGACGGCTTCTTCGAGCTGGGCGGTGACTCGATCCTGTCGATGCGATTGGCCGCCCGCGCACGTCGCGAGGACTTCGTCTTCGGGGCGAAGGAGGTCTTCGAGCAGAAGACGCCCGCGCGGATCGCGGCGGTCGCCGAGCGTGGCGGACCGGCGCGGACCGACGTCGCCGACGGCGTCGGCGAGGTCCCGTGGACGCCGGTGGTGCGGGCATTGCTCGAACGCGATCCCCGCGCGCTGACCCGACGCGCCCTGGCGCAGTGGGTGACCGTGGGCGCGCCCGACGACCTGTCCGTGGACGTGCTGGCGGCCGGACTGGCCGCGGTGATCGCCACCCACGACATGCTGCGCGGCCGGATCGTCGAGACCGACGGAGAGCAGCCCCGGCTGGTCGTGGCCGACCGTGCAGCGGTAGCCGCGGCGACACTGGTCGAGCGGGTCGAGGCCGGTGCCGGTGACGTGGACAAGATCGCGGAGCGCTGCGCCGACGAGACGGCCGCCCGGCTGGATCCCGCCGCCGGCGTGATGATCAGGGCGGTGTGGGTGGACGCCGGACCCGGCCGCCTGGGACGGCTCGTGGTGGTGGCGCACCATCTCCTGGCCGACGTCGTGTCGTGGCGAGTCCTGCTGCCGGACCTGCAGGTGGCATGTGCAGCCGTGGCCGCGGGCCGGGAACCGGTGCTCGATCCGGTCGACGTCTCGTACCGGCGTTGGGCGCGAACGCTGGCCGATCAGGCGGCGATCCGGACCGCGGAGCTGGAGACGTGGACGGCGATCCTCGCCGGAACGCAGTCGCGGCGGGGCGAGTTCGACCCCACGCGCGACACCATGTCGACCGCGGGACGCAGGTCTTGGAAGTTGCCGCGGGACAAGGCCGGTGTCCTTGTAGCGAAGGCGACCTCGGCCTTCCACTGTGGTGTCCACGAGGTGTTGCTGGCCACCCTGGCGGGCGCGGTGGCCCGATGGTGCGGCGACACGGCCGTCGTGGTGGACGTCGAGGGGCACGGACGCCAGCCCATCGATGACCTGGACCTGTCCCGGACGGTCGGCTGGTTCACCGACATACATCCGCTCCGCCTGGATGTGGCCGGGATCGACACGGCCGAAGTCATCTCGGGTGGCGACGCGGCAGGCCGGCTGCTGAAGAGCGTCAAGGAGAACGTGCGAGCCGTGCCCGACGGCGGGCTCGGCTATGGGATGCTGCGTCACCTCAACGCCGAGACCGGGCCTACCCTGGCGGCGCTGCCGAAGCCGGAGATCGGGTTCAACTACCTCGGCCGCTTCTCGTCCCGGCCCGACGGTGCCGCGGAGCCCTGGCAGATGGTGGGGACCATCGGCGGTACGACGGACCAGGACACGGCATTGCGGCATGTCCTGGAGATCGACGCGGTCGTGCTGGACGCCGCCGACGGACCCGAGCTCGAGCTGACCATGACCTGGGCCGGGCGCATACTCGGCGAAGCCGAGGCGGAGTCGCTCGGGCAGGGCTGGCTGGACATGCTGACCGGCCTGGCCGCCCACGTCGACGCCGGCGGCGTCGGGGGGCACACGCCATCCGACTTCCCGCTCACCGCGCTGACGCAGCGGGATGTGGCCGAGGTCGAGGCCGCCGTACCGGGCCTGCTCGACATCTGGCCGCTGTCTCCGCTCCAGGAGGGCCTGCTGTTCCACGCCGCCGACGAGCGCGGCCCGGACGTCTACGCGAGTATGCGCGTCCTCGTCATCGAGGGACCGCTGGACGTCGCCCGCTTCCGCAGGTCGTGGCAGGTGTTGCTGGACCGGCACCCCGCCCTGCGGGCGAGTTTCCATCAGCTCGGGTCCAGTGCGACGGTGCAGGCGGTCGCCGGCGGGGTGACGCCGCCCTGGCAGGAGACCGATCTGTCCCATCTGCCCACGGACGAGGCGCTGGCGGAAGTCGACCGTCTCGCGGCGGAGCTGCATGCCGAGCGGTTCGACCTGGCCCGGGCGCCGCAGCTGCGTCTGCATCTGCTGCGTCTCGGTGACCGCCGGCACCGGCTCATCTTCACGTCGCATCACATCGCGGCGGACGGATGGTCCCTGCCGCTCATCACCGGTGAGGTGCTGGCGGCCTACTATGCCGGCGGTGAGGGCCAGGCGTTGCCGACCCCGACGTCGTACCGCGACTATCTCGCCTGGACCGTTCACCAGGACAAGGCGGCTGCCCGGGAGGCGTGGCGGGCCGAACTCGCGGGCCTCGACGAGGCGACCCACGTCGTGCCACCGGAAACGATCATCGCGCCCGTCGAGCCCGACCGGGCCGGGTTCGCACTCGACGACGATCTGAGCCGGCGCCTGGTGGAGTTCACCCGCCAGCACGGTGTGACGGCGAACACGCTCTTTCAAGGGGTCTGGGCACTGCTGCTGGCCCGGCTGACCGGTCGCGACGACGTGGTCTTCGGCGCCGCGGTGGCCGGTCGTCCGCCCGAGATCCCCGGTGTCGAGTCCGCGGTCGGCCTGTTCATGAACATGCTGCCCGTCCGGGCCCGCCTGGTCGGCGCCGAACCGTTCCTCGACATGCTGGCGGACCTGCAGGAACGGCAGGTCGCGCTGATACCGCATCAGCACATCGGGCTGACCGAGATCAATCAGCACGCCGGGCCCGGCGCGGCATTCGACACGATCGTGGTGTTCGAGAACTACCCGCCCCCGCCGCCTGTGTCCGAAGAACCCGACGCACTCGTCATGCGTCCCGCGGGAATTCCGAACGACACCGGGCACTACCCACTGTCCATGCGCGCATCCGTAGCGGGTCCCGTCCATGGCGAAGTCATCTTCCGCCCGGACGCGTTCGAGCGGACCCAGGTCGAGGAGCTTCTCGCGTCGCTCCTGCGGGCTCTGGAGCAGGTCGTGGCCGATCCGCGAACGCCGGTGGGACGGGTCGGCCTGATCGGACCTGAGCAACGCCGCCTGGTGGTGGACGAGTGGAACAAAACCGACGAGCCGCTTGCGGCGGAGACACTGCCGGTACTGTTCCGCAGGCAGGTCGAGCAGACGCCGGACGCGCCGGCGGTGCAGGACGCGGCGCGGAACCTGTCGTACAGCGAGTTGCTTGGCGAAGTCGAAGCGCTGGCGCGACTGCTCGTGGGCATGGGCGTGCGGCGTGAGGCCCGGGTGGGCGTACTGGTCGAGCGCTCGGCCGAGCTGGCGGTGACCTTGATGGCGGTGTCGTTCGCCGGCGGGGCGTTCGTGCCGGTCGATCCGGACTATCCCCGTGAGCGCATCGAGTTCATCCTGGCGAACTCGGCGCCAGAGGTGCTGGTGTGCACGAGGACGACTCGAGCGGCCGTACCCGCGGAGTTCGTGGGCACGGTGCTGGTGCTGGATGAGCCGGCCGCCGCCGATCCGGGTGTGGAGTTGCCGCGAGTGGCACCCGAAGACGCGGCGTACGTGATCTACACGTCGGGGTCGACAGGGGTGCCCAAGGGCGTCCTGGTCGCCCACTCCGGACTCGTCAACCTGGGGTATGCGCACATCGAGCGGATGGCCGTGACGTCGTCCTCGCGGGTCCTGCAGTTGTCCGCGATCGGATTCGACGCCATCGTCTCCGAGCTGTACATGGCTCTGCTGGCCGGTGCGACCTTGGTACTGCCGGACGCGGCGAGCATGCCGCCCCGGGTGACACTGGGCGACGCGATCCGCATGGCGGGTATCACCCACCTGACCGTGTCGCCGAGTGTGCTGGCGAGCGAGGACGACCTGCCGGACACCCTGCAGACAGTGTTGACGGGCGGCGAAGCACTACCGGCCGCGCTGGTGGACCGCTGGTCGCCGGGCCGTCGGGTGATCCAAGCCTACGGGCCGACCGAGACGACCATCTGCTCGACGATGAGCGCCCCGCTGGCTCCAGGACACGACGTGGTCCCGCTCGGCGGCCCGATCTACAACGTGCAGCACTATGTGCTCGACGCCTTCCTCCAGCCGGTACCGCCGGAGGTGGTCGGCGAGCTCTACATCACGGGCGTCGGACTGGCTCGTGGATACCTCGGACGCCCCGGCCTGACGGCGGAGCGGTTCGTCGCGAGTCCGTTCGCCCCCGGTGAGCGGATGTACCGCTCCGGCGACCGGTTCCGCTGGAACCGGGAGGGTCAGCTGGTCTTTGCGGGCCGGGTCGACGCGCAGGTCAAGGTGCGCGGATACCGGGTCGAGCCGGCTGAGATCGAGGCCGTGCTCGCGGAGCACCCAGGGGTCGGCCAGGTGGCGGTCGCCGTCCGCAGGGACGGCCCCGGCGACAAGCAACTGGTGGCGTATGTCGTGCCGTCGGCCGACGCTTCTGGCGAGAACGGCACGCTGACCTCCGCGCTGCGCGAGCTGGCGGCCGAACGCCTGCCGGAGTACATGATGCCCGCGGCATTCGTGTCGCTGGAGCACATGCCACTCACCCCGAACGGCAAGCTCGATCACCGGGCGCTGCAGACCCCCGACTTCATGGGCGGGTCCTCGAAGCGAAGCCCGCGCACGGCCATGGAGGCGAGGCTGTGCGAACTGTTCGCGGAGGTACTCGGCCTGGACCGGGTGGGAGTTGACGACAGCTTCTTCGAACTCGGCGGTGATTCGATCATCTCGATGCAGCTATCGGCTCGAGCCCGCCGCAAAGGGCTGGAACTGACCCCATGGCAGGTGTTCGAAGAGCGGACGCCGGAACGGCTGGCGGTGCTTGTTACGGAACTCCCCGCCGACGGCGACGCCACCGCCGCGCCGGAGCCCTCGGCCGGCACGCTCGTCAATCTCTCATCCGACCAGATGGACCAACTCGAGGCCGGACTGGCCGATGAACAAGCGCTGTAAGGAGCAGACCGTGACAGTTGACGGCGCCCGCCCCAAGCCCCGCTCCAGCGTGGAGGATGTCTGGCCCCTTTCGCCGTTGCAGGAAGGGATGCTGTATCACACCGCACTTGACCACGACGGTCCTGACACCTACACCGTGCAGACCGTCTACGGCATCGACGGCCCGCTGGACGCCGCCCGGCTGAGGGCGTCGTGGCAGGCCGTCGTGGACCGGAATGCCGCGCTGCGGGCCTGTTTCCGCTATGTCAGCGGCGCACAGATGGTGCAGGTCATCGCGCGGGACGCCGAGATCCCCTGGCGCGAGACGGACCTTTCCGGGCTGCCGGACGACATCGTCGCCAGCGAGGTGGACCGGCTGGCGGCGGACGAGGTGGCCGAGCGGCTGCGCATCGAGACGGCGCCGCTGATGAAACTGCATCTGATCCGGCTCGGCCCGGAGCGCCACCGGCTCGTGCACACCCTTCACCACGTGCTGGTGGACGGCTGGTCGATGCCGATCATCCACCGCGAACTGGCCGCGATCTACGCGGCGGACGGTGACGCGTCCACACTCCCGCCCGCCGGGTCATACCGGGACTATCTCGCCTGGCTCGGCCGGCAGGACAAGGAGGCGGCCAGGGCAGCCTGGCGGGAGGAGTTCGCAGGGCTGGACACGCCCACCACGGTCGCCCCGGCCGATCCGACCCGCGTGCCGGACATCGACACGGTGGTGCTCGAGCTGTCCACGGAACTGACGGAGAACCTGGCCGAACTGGCGCGCCGTCACGACCTCACCCTGAACAGCGTCGTGCAGGGTGCGTGGGCCGTCGTGCTGTCGCAACTGGCCGGCCGTACCGACGTGGTGTTCGGTGCGACCGCCTCGGGGCGGCCCGGCGACCTCCCCGGTGTGGAGGCGATGGTCGGCCAGCTGCTCAACACCCTGCCGGTGCGGGTCCGGCTCGACGGCGCGCGGCGGGCCGTCGAGCTCTTCGCCGAGCTGCAGCGCGACCAGTCGGCCCTCATGGCCCACCACCATGTCGGCCTGCAGGATGTGCAGGCCGTCGCCGGCCCCGGAGCGGTCTTCGACACGCTCATCATCTACGAGAACTTCCCTCGCAAGGGACTCGGCCAGGCGCCGGACGAGGGCCTGACCCTGCACCCGCTGAAGCGGGGGCGCAACTCCTCGCACTACCCGTTCACCCTGATCACCGGACCCGGCGAGCAGATGCCGCTCATCCTCGACTACGACCGGGGCCTGTTCGACCACGCGGTCGCCGAATCGATCGTGGGCGCGCTGGCTCGCGTGCTGGAGCGGCTGGTCGCCGAGCCCGATGTGCTTGTCGGCCGTCTGACGCTGCTGAGCGAGGCCGAGCGCGCCCTGGTGGTGGACGAATGGAACGCGACCGCGGGCCCGGTGCCAGGGGAATCCGTGGTCGAGATGTTCGCGCGGCGGGTGGCCGCGGCGCCGGACGCGGTGGCGATCACCGACGCCGACGGCGCGGATCTGACCTACGCCGAGGTCGACCGGGCTTCGAACCGGCTGGCCGGCTACCTCGCCGGTCGTGGCGTCGGCCGCGGCGACCGGGTCGGGGTGGCCATGGACAGGTCGCCGGACCTGCTGATCGCGTTCCTGGCGATCTGGAAGACGGGTGCGGCGTACGTCCCCGTGGACGTCGAGTACCCGGCCGAGCGGATCGCGTTCATTCTCGACGACTCCGCGGTCTCCACCGTCCTGTGCACAGAGGCGACCAGCGGAGTCGCGCCGCAGGACGCGATCGTCCTCGACGCGCCAAAGACGCGGGCGGCCGTCGACGGCTGTGCCGCCACGGCGCCGGAGAGCCGGCCGAGCGCCGACGACCTGGCGTACGTGATGTACACCTCCGGATCCACCGGCCTCCCGAAGGGCGTAGGCATCCCCCACGGGAGCGTGGCCGGCCTGGCCGGTGACGCGGGCTGGCAGATCGGTCCGGGCGACGGCGTGCTGATGCACGCGACGCACGTCTTCGACCCCTCGCTCTACGCGATGTGGGTGCCGCTCGCCATGGGCGGCCGCGTCCTGCTCACCGAGCCGGGTGTGCTGGACGCGGCCGGGGTACGCCGGGCCGTCGAACGCGGCGCGACCGCCGTCCACCTCACCGCCGGTACCTTCCGCGCCCTGGCGGAGACGTCTCCGGAGTGTTTCGCGGGTCTGGTCGAGATCGGCACCGGCGGGGACGTGGTCCCCGCGCAATCGGTGCAGAACCTGCGGCGGGCCCAGCCCGGCCTGCGGGTGCGGAACACCTACGGACCGACCGAGACCACCCTGTGCGCGACGTGGAAGCCGATCGAGCCCGGCGAGGAGCTCGGGCGGGAGCTGCCGATCGGCCGTCCCATGACCAACCGCAAGGTCTACATCCTCGATGCCTTCCTGCGCCCGGTCGCGCCGGGAGTGGCCGGCGAGCTGTACATCGCCGGTACGGGGCTGGCCCGCGGGTACCTCACCAGCCCCGGCCTGACCGCCGAGCGGTTCGTGGCGTGCCCGTTCCTCGCCGGGGAACCGATGTACCGCACCGGCGACCTGGCGCGCTGGAACCAGCACGGCGAGGTGGTGTTCCTCGGCCGCGCCGACGACCAGGTGAAGATCCGCGGCTACCGGGTGGAACTGGGCGAGGTGGAGGCCGTGCTGGCGGCCCAGCCCGGGGTGGTCGAGGCAGTCGTCATGGCGCGGGAGGACCAGCCGGGCGAGAAGCGCCTGGTGGGATACTTCGTCTCCGACGGCAGTGATGCGGGGTCAGCACAGATCCGGCGGCAAATGGCCCTGGTCCTGCCCGCGTACATGGTGCCGATGGCGGTCGTCGCCCTGTCCGGCCTGCCGGTCACCGCCCACGGCAAGGTGGACCGCCGGGCCCTGCCCGCCCCGGATCTCGCGGGACACGCGTCCGAGAAGGTGCCGGAGAGCGAGACCGAGAAGGTGCTGTGCGCGCTGTTCTCCGAGATCCTCGGCGTCGATCACGTAGGTGGCGACGACACCTTCCACGACCTCGGCGGGAGTTCGGCGCTGGCCATGCGGCTCATCGCGCGGATCCGTGAGGAACTCGGCGCGGATCTGCCCATCCGGCAGCTGTTCTCCTCGCCGACACCCGCGGGTCTGGCGAGGGTGCTTGCCGCGAAGTCACGCCCCGCACTGGAAGCCGCCCAGCGGCCGGACCGGGTGCCGGTCACCACCCGGCAGCTGCGCGCCCGGCTGCTGGCCGATCCCGGGAAGGAGACGGCCGGCCTGCACGCGTCGGTCGCACTGCGCCTGCGCGGCCGGTTGGACGTGCCCTCCCTTGCGGCGGCGCTCGGCGACGTCGCGGCCCGGCACGAAATCCTCCGCACGACCTTCCCCGGCGATGCACAGAGCGTCCACCAGCACATTCAAGACGCCCTGGCGGTCGAGCTGACTCCCGTCCCGGCCACCGAGGAGGACCTTCCCGGGCTGCTCGCCGAGCGGCGCGAGCTGGTGTTCGACCTCGCCAAGGACGTGCCGTGGCGATGTGAGCTTTTCGCACTCGCGCAGAAGGAGCACGTGCTGCACCTGCAGGTGCACCGGATTCTCGCCGACGACGACTCGCTGGACGTGTTCTTCCGCGACCTGGCGGCCGCATACGGTGCGCGGCGCGAGGGCCGGGTCCCGGAGCGCGCGCCCCTGGCTGTGCAGTTCGCCGACTACGCGATCTGGGAGCAGCGGCTGCTCGCGGACGAGAACGAGCCGGGCAGCCTGCCCAACGAGCAGGTCGCCTTCTGGCGGGACAACCTGGCCGGCATCGACGGGGAGACGGTGCTGCCGTTCGACCGCCCGCGCTCGGCTGTCCCATCCCGTCGGGCCGGCACGGTCGAGCTGCGGCTGGACGCGGGCCCGTACGCCCAGCTGATGGACGCGGCGGAGTCGGCTGGCGCAGACGCCTTCCAGGTGGTGCACGCCGCGCTCGCCATGCTGCTGACGAAACTGGGCGCGGGCCACGACCTGGTGATCGGCACGACGCTGCCCCGGGACGAGGACCTCATCGACCTAGAGCCGATGATCGGGCCGTTCGCCCGGCCGGTCGCCCTGCGCACGGAAGTCTCGGGCGACCCGACCTTCCTGGACGTCGTCACCCGCGTGCAGGAAGCGGTCCAGGCCGCGCAGGAGCACCTGGACGTGCCCTTCGAGCGGCTCGCCGAGCTGCTCGACCTGCCCGCCTCGCTCTCCCGCCACCCCGTGTTCCAGGTGGGACTGGAAGTGCTGGAGGAAGGACTCGGCACCTGGGACGCGACGGAACTGCCGGGCCTGCGCACCGATGTCGAACCCGGCGGGGCCGAAGCCATGGAGCTGGATCTCGCGTTCAAGCTCACCGACCGCCTCGACGACGAGGACTGCATCGAAGGCACCCTCCGCTATGCCACCGACCTGTTCGACCGGGACACGGCCGAGTCGGTGGCCCGGCGGCTGGTCCGTGTCCTGGAACAGGTGGCGGAGGATCCCCAGCGGCGGATCAGCGACCTGGACATCTTCCTGGACGACTTCGAACGCAGCCGTCCTGTCATCGCACCGGCGCGGTGGCACAGGGCCGCGCCCCCGGCGCTCGCCGCCCTGGCCGAGGACGATCCGCTCGGCGCGCTCCTGCTCGACGACCAGCTGCGCCCGGTCACTCCCGGGGCCGTGGGCGATCTCTACGTCACCGGGCCGGCAGTGGACGCGGGCAAGGCCGGTCGGCCGACCGTGCCCTGCCCGTTCGGGACTCCGGGACATCAGATGCTGCGCACGGGCCTGCTCGCTCGGAAGACCTCCGCCAAAACCCTGGTCGTCGTAGGCGAGCGGCGGCGCTCGACCCCGTCGGTGAAGACGGGTGACTACGAGATCCTGCTGCCGCTGCGAGTCGGCGGCGACCGCCCGCCACTATTCTGCCTCCACGCGAGCGGCGGCCTGAGCTGGAACTATCAGCCGTTGCTGCGGCATCTTCCTGCGAATCAGCCGGTCTACGGAGTGCAGGCGCGCGGCTTGGCCCGTACCGAACCCCTGCCCGGCAGCGTCGAGGAGATGGCGGCCGACTACCTCGAGCACATCCGGGCTGTGCAGCCGACCGGGCCGTACCACCTTCTCGGCTGGTCCCTCGGCGGGCGGATCGCGCAGGCGATGGTCGCGTTGCTCGAGGCGGAAGGGGAGGAGGTCGGCCTGCTCGCCCTGCTCGACGCCTATCCCGTCTACATGGGACGGAACGCGACCGGCACGGTGAGCGAAGAAGCCATGCGCGACGAGGAGGCCGTGGAAAGGCGCAAGCAACAGGACCTGGAGCTGGCCGGTGGAATGGTCCAGGGGCCCGGCACCAGGAAGCGCCTCGAGGCGGTGATGCGAAACCTCTGGGAGGTCGGGCCGCGGCATACCGCCTCGCCCTTCGCCGGCGACATCCTGCTCTTCATCGCCTCGCTGGACCGGCCGGCGCATCTGCCCGTACCGGAGGCGATAGCCAGCTGGAAAGACTTCACCAGCGGAACCATCGAACCCCACGAGATCCCGTCCAACCACTACGACTTGGTGCAACCCGCGGCGTTGGCTCAGATTGGAGCCATCCTCGCCGAGAAGCTCCATTCCCGGCCGAAGAGCGAAAGGACACAACGATGACCAACCCGTTCGACGACGACGAAGGTTCCTTTTTCGTACTGGTCAACGATGAGGGCCAGCATTCCCTCTGGCCGACCTTCGCGGAAGTGCCTGCCGGATGGGCCCGTGCCTTCGGTGAGGCCACCCGTCAGGAGTGCCTCGACTACGTCGAGGAGAACTGGAAGGACCTCCGGCCGAAGAGCCTCATCCAGGAATCCGGCGCCTGAGGCGAAGGTGTCCAGCCGTTCAATGTGGACGGTTGGACGGGCTCGACGCTCGTCCAACCGGCTCACGACAACCATTCCGCATCCCGCGAGGGCTGGACGAGGCGAAAGGACCTGTGGAGTGCTCGAGGAGAACCACGTTGTCCGGGGCACGTTCGAGGAGATCAACGTTGACCTGGGCTTGGACATACACCGACGGGACCGGTTCGATCCGGTGCCAGAGCTACGCGCCTTGATGGCCGAGGGCCCCATGGCCGTATTGGGCGTCGAGGATGCCCCCGAAGGGCGGACCGCGTGGCTTGCCGCCGGGTACGACGAGATCCGGCACGTTCTCGGCTCGGACAAATTCAGCTCCAAGCTGCTCTACCGCGGCACCGCGGCCGGTTTCATATTCCCCGGCTTCCTCACTCAGTACGATCCACCCGAGCACACGCGTCTGCGCCGGATGGTGACAGGCCCATTCGCCATCCGGCGGATCCAGGGGTTTCGACCGCAGGTTGAGAAGATCGTCGAGGCCACCCTTGACGACATTGAGTCCACCGGTGGCCCGGCGGACTTCGTCCCGCATTTCGGGTGGCCCATCGCAACGACAGTGACCTGTGACTTCGTCGGCATTCCACGCGATGATCAGGCGGAGCTGTCCCGTGCCCTGCACGCCAGCAGGGCCGAACGGTCGGGTAAGCGGCGCCTGGCGGCGGGAAACAAGTTCTGGGCGTACATGAACCAGGTCGTGACTCGTACCCGCCGCGATCCCGGTGACGACCTGTTCGGCGTCGTGGTGCGCGAGCACGGCGACGAGATCACCGACGCGGAGCTGATCGGAGTGGCCGCGTTCGTCATGGGTGCGGGCGGGGACCAGGTGGCTCGCTTCCTCGCGGCGGCCGCATGGCTGATGGTCGAGGAGCCCGAGCAGTTCGCCGTGCTGCGGGACAGGCCGGACACCGTGCCGGACTGGCTGGACGAGGTGGTCCGGTATATCACCAGCGACGAGAAGACCACCCCGCGCATCGCGTTGGAGGACGTGCGTATCAGTGGCTGCCCCATCAAGGCGGGCGACACCGTCACACCCTCGTTCCTGGCCGCGAACCGCTGGAACTTCCCCGGCCCGGACGACCGGTTCGACATCACCAGGGAGAAACCCGCGCATGTCGCATTCGGGCACGGCATCCACCACTGCCTTGGCCGGTCGTTGGCCGAGATGGTGTTCCGGGTGGCGATTCCGGCTCTGGCCCACCGCTTTCCCACCCTGCGACTGGCCGAACCGGATCGCGAGATCAAGTTGGGGCAGCCGCCGCTCAACGTGGAAGCCCTGCGGCTCAACTGGTAGCACCGGATCCAGGAGGAGAATCGATGACAGGGGAGGAGCTTCCCGTTGAGTGGTGACGACTCGCGCCCCGTCCACGTTCGCAGGCAGGGCCTCGATCCGGCGGACGAACTGCTCGCTGCAGGACCGCTGACGAGGGTCACTGTCGGATCCGGAGCGGACGCCGTGACCCGCTGGATGGCGACCACGCACGCCCTCGTTCGACAGGTGATGGGCGATCACAAGAGGTTCAGCACACGGCGACGCTGGGACCGGCGGGACGAGGTCGGCGGGGAGGGTATCTTCCGGCCGCGTGAGCTGGTCGGCAACCTGATGGATTACGACCCGCCGGAGCACACCCGGATGCGGCAGAAGCTGACTCCCGGCTTCACGCTGCGCAAGATGCAGCGTCTGCAGCCCTCCATCGAACAGATCGTGACCGAGCGTCTTGATGCCATGGAGCAGGCGGGATCCCCCGCGGATCTGATCGAGTTCGTCGCCGACGAGGTGCCCGGGGCCGTGCTGTGCGAGCTGATCGGCGTGCCCCGGGACGACCGGGTCATGTTCATGCAGCTGTGTCACGGGCATCTCGACGCCTCGCGAAGCCAGAAGAGGCGGGCGGCAGCCGGCGAGGCGTTCTCCCGCTACCTGTTGGCGATGATCGCCAGGGAACGGCAGGACCCGGGCGAGGGGTTGATCGGAGCCGTCGTCGCCGAACACGGCGACGCGGCGACGGACGAGGAGCTGAGGGGCTTCTGCGTTCAGGTGATGCTGGCCGGCGACGACAACATCTCCGGAATGATCGGGCTGGGCGTGCTGGCGCTGCTGCGGCACCCCGAGCAGATCGCCGCGTTCCGGGGCGACGAGCGGTCGGCGCAACGGGCGGTCGACGAGCTGATCCGCTACCTGACCGTCACCTACTCCCCGACACCCCGCATCGCCATGGAGGACGTCACCATCGGGGACCAGGTGGTCAAGAAGGGGGAGAGCGTCATCTGCTCGCTTCCGGCGGCCAACCGTGACCCTGCCCTGACGCCGGATCCGGAACGTCTCGACGTCACGCGCGAGTCCGTCCCTCATGTCGCGTTCGGGCACGGCGTCCACCATTGCCTGGGAGCTGCTCTGGCCCGCCTCGAACTGCGGACGGTCTATACCGCTCTGTGGCGGCGATTCCCCGGGCTGAGGCTCGCGGACCCCGCCCAGGAGGACATGTTCCGCTTGACCACCCCCGCGTATGGACTGACGGAGCTGATGGTCGCTTGGTGATCGTCTGGGACAACTGCTGTGACCGGTGATGTAAACGACCACAGAGGAGTAGGTATGTACGGAATCCGATGGATCGCGTCGTATCCCAAGGCCGGAAACACATGGCTGAGGTGCATGCTGGCCGCCTACATAACGGGAGAATCCCCAAAGGTCTGGAACGACGTGTACGCGACGACCCCCGTGCTCGAGGGGATGCTGCGCTACGGCGATCTGCCGCCGGTGGAGCCGACGGAACCGGTGCTGCTGAAGACGCACCTCAGGGCCGATGTACCGGTGCTGGATGTGCTGAGGAAATCGACCGGCAAGGTCCTCTATCTCGTGCGCAACCCGAGGGACATCCTGCTCAGCTCGCTGCGCATGGCCGCGATACCGCTCGACGACCTGGAGAGAAGCCGCGCCTTCGTCCGCGAATTCATTGCCACGGAAGGCCATCAACTGGCGGCACTCTCGCCGGGTGTCGGTATCGGGTCGTGGCCGGAGAACGTGCGGAGCTGGACCGAGTCGACGAGTGAACGCTTCCCGAACGCGGACCTGCTGACGGTGCGTTATGAGGATCTGCGGGCCGATCCGGTGGCACGGTTCGC
Organism: Streptomyces sp. NPDC003032; assembly: GCF_053591415.1. Taxonomy (NCBI): domain Bacteria; kingdom Bacillati; phylum Actinomycetota; class Actinomycetes; order Kitasatosporales; family Streptomycetaceae; genus Streptomyces; species Streptomyces sp. NPDC003032. The sequence continues at coordinate 45,138 of NZ_JBSFTT010000036.1, forward strand.
CGAGATCATGGAATTCCTCGCCCTCGGGGAGCCCGTCGAGATCGGGAACATTCGCCGAGCGGTGGAAGCCAGCACCCTGGAACGGATGCGTGAACTGGAGCAGCAGAGCGCGCGGATGGGTGGTGGCACGTCCCCCACTGGCCAGGAGGCCGGTGGCGATGGGCCGAAATTCGTGGGCGAGGGCAGATACGGCGACCGTTCACTGTCCTTCTTGGGTGAGGAGGTCGAGTCCGCCTATCAGGAGCTGCTGCATGGCGACTCTGGATACGCTCATTACGCGAAGCAGTACGGATACGCTGATTAGCTGGGTATCCCCGAATCGCCAGTCTCGGCCAGTGAAGGAGATTCCACTCGTATGGGGCAGGGTATCGGTCAGGTCGCGCCACTCCTACGAGAGCCGCCGAACTTCAAGATGAGAACGAACTGTGATCCGCATACGGACAACTTCGATCTCAAAGCGCATGGCCCGCTGTTCCGGATTGCCGGGGAGGCGTCCGAGCAGCTGGGCCGGGACTATGTTTGGCAGGCCTTCGGGTACGACGTCGTGCGCAGGATATTGGGCGATCACAAGAATTTCACGACCCGGCCGCGGTTCATCCAGGGGGAATCAGAGGAACGCATAGAGCCCCAGTTCGTCGGGCAGATATCGACGTATGATCCGCCCGAGCACACGCGCCTGCGGAAGATGCTGACACCGGAGTTCACGGTCCGGCGTATCCGCAAGATGGAGCCGAACATACAAGGCCTTATCGACGACCGGCTCGAGATGATGGAGGCCGCAGGACCACCCGCGGACATCCAGCGGGATTTCGCCGATCCGATCGGCGCGGGCGTCCTGTGCGAGCTGCTCGGCATCCCGCGGGATGACCGACGCGAGTTCGTCCGGCGGCTCAGGCGGAACGTCGATCTGAGTCGCGGTCTCAAGGCGAGGGCCGCCGACAGCGCGGCGTTCAACCGGTACCTGGACAACCTGATCACCCGGCAGCGGAAGGACCCCGGCGAGGGGCTCCTCGGCATGGTCGTGCAAGGGCACGGAGACAACATCACGGACGAGGAGTTGAAGGGCCTGTGCATGGCGCTGATCCTCGGTGGTGTCGAGACCGTCGCGGGGATGATCGGCTTCGGGGTTGTCGCGCTTCTGGATAATCCCGACCAAATACCGTTCCTTTTCGCCGGCCGCGAGAAGGCCGATCTCATAGTCACCGAACTGGTGCGTTATCTGTCGCCCGTGCAGGGGCCGAATCCCCGTCTGGCCATCAAGGACGTGGTCATCGATGGACAGTTGATCAAGGCGGGGGATTATGTGCTGTGCTCGGTTCTCATGGCCAACCGGGATGACGCGCTGACGCCGAATCCCAACGTCGTCGACGCGAACCGTGAACCGGTCTCGGACGTCGGATTCGGGCACGGCATCCATTACTGCGTAGGCGCGGCGTTGGCAAGGGCGATGCTGCGAATTTCCTATCAGGCCCTCTGGCGACGGTTCCCCGGTCTGCGGCTGGCAGTGCCCATCGGTGAAGTGAAGTATCGAAACGCGTTCGTCGACTGCCCGGATCAGGTGCCAGTCACTTGGTAGCGATCGAGCGGCGCACGCTCAGAGAACTAGCCGCAATAAATTGACCCGCAACAGAGGAAACGGTGGCGAGATGTCGGTCGACGAATTCGATGTAGTGGTGGCTGGTGGCGGGCCGGGTGGTTCGACCGTGGCCACACTCGTGGCTATGCAGGGACATCGGGTGCTGCTGCTGGAGAAAGAGAACTTTCCCCGGTACCAGATCGGTGAGTCGTTGCTGCCTGCCACGGTGCACGGAGTGTGCCGGATGCTCGGCGTCGCGGACGAACTGGCCGATGCCGGGTTCCCGATGAAGCGGGGTGGCACGTTCCGCTGGGGCGCTCGCCCGGAGCCGTGGACGTTCCACTTCGGCCTCTCTGCCCGGATGGCCGGCTCGACGTCGTACGCCTATCAGGTCGAGCGGGCGCGATTCGACGAGATCCTGTTGAACAACGCCAAACGCAAGGGTGTGGTCGTGCGGGAGGGGTGCGCGGTCACCGATGTGATGGAAGACGGCGATCGTGTCACCGGTCTGCGTTACACCGATCCCGATGGCAGTGAGCGTGCGGTGTCGGCGCAGTTCGTGGTTGACGCGTCGGGCAACAAGAGCCGGCTGTATGCCAACGTCGGCGGCACGCGGAACTATTCGGAGTTCTTCCGCAGCCTGGCGCTGTTCGGGTACTTCGAGGGTGGTAAGCGGCTGCCCGAGCCGGCCTCGGGCAACATCCTGAGCGTCGCCTTCGACAGCGGCTGGTTCTGGTACATCCCGCTGAGTGACACACTGACCAGCGTCGGCGCGGTCGTGCGCAGGGAGGACGCCGAGAAGGTCCAAGGAGACCGGGAGAAGGCGCTCAATTCCTTGATCGCCGAGTGCCCGATGATTTCGGATTACCTGTCCGACGCGACCCGGGTGACGACCGGCAAATACGGGGAATTGCGGATCCGCAAGGACTACTCCTATCAGCAGACAACTTTCTGGCGGCCAGGGATGGTCCTGGTCGGCGATGCCGCGTGCTTCGTGGATCCGGTGTTCTCTTCCGGGGTGCATCTGGCGACCTACAGCGGGCTGCTCGCTGCCCGGTCGATCAACAGCGTCCTCGCAGGCGAGCTGGATGAGAAGACGGTACTGACCGAGTTCGAGGCGCGATATCGCCGCGAGTACCAGGTGTTCTACGAGTTCCTCATGTCGTTCTACCAAATGAACGTGAACGAGGACTCGTATTTTTGGCAGGCCAAGAAGGTCACGAACAGTCAGAGCACCACCGACGCCGAGTCGTTCGTGGAGCTGATCGGTGGGGTGTCGTCCGGTGAGGCGGCGCTGGTGGCGGACCGGATAGCTGAGCGCAGCGCCGAGTTCGCCGCGGCCGTGGATCAGATGGCAGGCGGCGACCAGGAAAACATGGTGCCGATGTTCAAGTCACAGGTGGTCAGGCAGGCGATGCAGGAGGCAGGCCAGGTGCAAATGAAGGCGCTGCTCGGCGAGGACGCCGAGCCCGAGCTGCCGCTGTTCCCCGGCGGGCTCGTGACCTCGCCCGACGGGATGAAGTGGCTGCCTCATCAACCGGCGTGAACCCTCCGCACTCCGGACAGTCCGCCAGTGCAAGGCCCTAAGGAACAGGGGAGCGAAATGCGTGTGTTGCTGTCGACGTATGGCAGCCGCGGAGACGTCGAACCGTTGGCGGCACTGGCGGCGGGGTTGCGGGAGCTGGGCGCGGAAGCGCGGGTGTGCGCACCGCCTGACTGCGCGGAGCGGCTGGCTGAGGTCGATGTGCCGTATGTGCCGATCGGCCCGTCGGCGCGCGCGCCCAGACACGGAACTGCGCCGCCGTCGCCCGAGGACATGTTCAGGTTCTCGACCGAGGCGATCGCCACGCAGTTCGATCAACTCCCGGCGGCCGCCGAGGGGTGTGACGTGGTGGTGACGACCGGCTTGCTGCCCGCCGCGATCGGGGCGCGGTCGGTGGCCGAGAAGCTGGGCATTCCCTACATCTACGCCTTCCACTGCCCGATCTATGTGCCCTCGCCGTACTACCCGCCGCCACCGCCCCTCGGCGAGCCGCCCGCACGGGACGCGACCGATATCGGGGCGCTGTGGGACCGGAACAACCAGAGCGCCCACCGGCGGTACGGCGGCCCGCTCAACGACAGGCGGGGCGCGATCGGCCTGGCACCGGTGGAGGACATCTTCGCCTTCGGCTACACCGATCATCCCTGGCTGGCGGCGGACGCGGTCCTGGCCCCGCTGCAGCCGACGGACCTCGACGCCGTGCAGACCGGCGCGTGGATCCTGCCGGACGAACGCCCCCTTTCGGCGGAGCTGGAGGCGTTTTTGGATGCCGGGTCACCGCCGGTGTACGTGGGTTTCGGCAGCCTGCGCGCGCCTGCGGACGCCGTCCGGGTGGCCGTCGAGGCGGTTCGTGCCCATGGCCGCCGGGTGATCCTCTCCCGCGGATGGGCCGATCTGATCCTGCCCGACGACCGGGAGGACTGCTTGACCATCGGAGAAGTCAACCAGCAGGTGCTGTTCGGCCGGGTGGCCGCCGTCATCCACCACGGCGGCGCGGGCACGACGCACGTGGCCGCGCGGGCAGGCGCCCCTCAGGTCGTGGTGCCCCAGATCGCGGACCAGCCGTACTACGCCGGCCGGGTGGCCGAGCTGGGCATCGGGGTGGCACATGACGGCCCGGCTCCGACGTTCGACTCCCTGTCGGCCGCGCTCGGCGCAGCCCTTGCCCCGGGAACCCGCGCGCGAGCGGCGGCCGCGGCAGGCACCATCCGCAGCGACGGGCCAAGGGTGGCCGCCGAGCTGCTGCTCGATGCGGTCAGCCGGGACAAGCGGACTGTCCCCGCATGAACCACACCGGTCCGTCCAGTCCTCACTCGTTGCGACGCGGCAACGCCGTCAATAAATTGACCGCCATGTTTCGCGGCCCCGGCAGAACCCGATTGCTGGTGATATCCCCTCATTTGGACGACGCGGTCCTGTCCTTCGGGGCCGGCCTCGCCCAGGCGGAGCAGGACGGTGCACAGGCGACCGTCTTCACGGTATTTGCCGGCACCGCGTCACCTCCCTACTCCCCGGCGGCGCAGCGATTGCACGGCATCTGGGGCATCTCGCCGGATCAAGACGCATCGCTGCATCGCCGAAAAGAAGACATCGCCGCTCTCGACCACCTGGGGGTCGACTACCGGCACGGCCGATTCCTTGATGCCATTTATCGCAAGGTTCCGGATGGTCAATGGCTGGCTGACAACGTGCCAGGCCGGCAGAAGGTGGCGATCAGCAGACAATCGCCGCAGGGCGATGCGGATCTGTTTTCCGCGGTAAAGGCTGACATCGAGTCGGTTGTCGACGAGTGCGCTCCGACGCTGATCGTCACCTGTGCGGCTGCCAACGGTCATATCGACAACGAGATCGCACGAGATGCCGCGCTGTTCGTGGCGCGCGAGCAGGGTATTCCGGTGCGACTGTGGGAAGACCTTCCGCACGCGATCTTCGGCATGGATGCCGTCGAACTGCCGAGGGGCTTTCGTCTCGGTCCTCCCGATTTCATCTCCGTCAAGGCGGAGACGCGGGCGCGGAAATTCGAAGCCCTGAAGCGCTATACGTCTCAAATGTCGATGCTCAACGGGCCCGGCAAGGATTTGTTCGCCCAGTTGGAAAAGCATGCTCGGGAAAGCTCACCACACGGCGGATACGGCGAAAAGACCTGGACTGTTGTCTGACAAATGTCGACCAGGAGGTTGGCCTTATGAGTAATCAGCTGGAGCATGGCCCGGTTCGGACGACTCGCGCGGACGCTTTGCTGGCCTCCGTGGGGGAGCGAGGCGTTCTGCGCAGTTTCTATGACGAGGACGTCGGGTCGGATCTGATGCAGGATGCGGACGGCATCTCGGAAGCGCGCGAGATGGCCGCCCGCATTCGCCCTGCGTCCGGACCGGTGCTGGAACTCGCTGCCGGAACGGGTCGGCTGACCTTCCCCTTCCTGACGCTCGGGTTCGAGGTGACCGCACTGGAGCTGTCGACTGCGATGGTCGCCACTCTTCGGCGGCAGCTGGAAGACGAGCCGGCAGATCTGCGGGGCCGGTGCACTGTGGTTCAAGGAGACATGAGCGCCTTCGCGTTGGATCAGCGCTTTGGAACCGTGGTCATCAGCTACGGCTCGATCAACCTCCTGGACGACGCCGATAGGCGTGGCTTGTACGTGTCGGTCCGTGAACACCTCGAGCCCGGCGGGCAATTCCTGATCAGCATGACCAATACGGGCAGGTCGGATTCGCTGGAGCGTGATCAGGAGCTGTCAGGTCGGAGCGGCCGGCGGTACGTGTTGCACGTGCGGCGGTCGCCGGCGGAAGCAATCCAGGACATCACCGTCTACCCCGCCGATGACACGGCGGACCCCTTCGTCGTCTGCACGAGTCGCCTGAGGCTCCTGGAGCCGAATCAGGTGGCACGGGAACTGGAACAGGCCGGATTCGACGTGATGGAGCCGGCTTCGTTCAGGTCCGCCGGGGGAAGCGGCCGCCATGACGCGTTGTTGCTGGAGGCGTCATGGCGGAGCGATCCCTCATGACTCTCTGAGCCTGGCTCAGGGGAGGCGTGCGGTGATGAGTGCGGCGAGCCGGGCGACGGCCTCCTCGATGAGCTCCGGTGTGAGCAGGCTGACCGAAAGCCGGAGCTGGTCGAACCCGCCCTTGCCGCCGTAGAAGTGATGCATCGGGGTGAACAAGACGCCGTAGTCGCCGGCGGCGTGCTTCAGCAACTCGTCGTCGACGACGAAGGGCACGGTGACGGTCACGAAGAACCCGCCCTTCGGCGTGTTCCAGCTGACCCCGGGGCAGCCGCCGAGCCGGCGGGTGAGTTCGCCCAGCGTGTGCTGGAGGTTGCGTTGGTAGATGACGATTTCCCTGGCGTTGGCCTTGATCAGACTGAAGTCGTTGAGCAGGAGCTTCCCGGCGATCACCGCTTGCGCGATGGGCGAGGTGTTCACCGTGAGCATGCCCTTGAGCTTCGAGAGCTGGTCGGCGAGCAGGCCGCCTCCGGCCACGTGCTGATCCGCCACGACGTAGCCGACCCGGGCGCCGGGCATGCCGGTCTTGGCGAAGGAGCCGATGTAGACCACGGTCCCCGACCGGTCGAGTGCCTTCAGCGTGGGGAGGCGCTCGGATCCGAAGAGTCCGTACGCGTTGTCCTCCAGGAGCAGGATGCCGCTCGCCTCGGCGACCTCCAGGAGCCGGCGGCGGGCGGGCACGTCCATGCTGGTGCCCGTGGGGTTGGCGAAGTTGGGCGTCACGTAGCAGGCCCGGACGCGCTTGCCCTGCTCTTCGGCATGTTCCAGCTGGAGGACGAGGTCCTTGGGGTCGATGCCGTTCTCGGTGGACCGGACCGGCCAGACCGGGGTGTCGGTCAGCAGCGCGGCCCCGGTCAGGCCGACGTAGGTGGGGGCGGGGGCAAGCAGTACATCCCGCTCGTCCGCCCGTAGCGTGCGCAGAACCAGAAACATGGCCTCCTGCGCGCCCACGGTGACGACCACGGACTCAGGGGCGGAATCGATGTTCTCGTCCTCGGCGAGGTTGCGGGCGATGAGATCGGCGATGACGCCCTTCGTGGTGCCGTACTGGAAGAGCGTGCGGGTGACCTCCGCCTCGCCCAGCTTCCGATCGTGTCGGAGGTGGTCGCAGTAGGCGTCGATGTACTCGTGGATGAGGCGGACGTCGAAAAACTCTTCGTACGGGCGACCTGCCGCCATGGAAATGGCCACAGGGTATTCGCCGATCAGCTCATTGAGCAGGTTCATCGACGAGATGGCCGGGTCGGCGAGCGAGCCGTGCAGAGTTTCCATGCTCAAGCGAGTGGATAGACCGTATGAATCCATGAATGCTAGGGTTTTTCATACGCGGTCGAGACGTCAAGTAGCGGCCGTGGACGCGAATTGACGGCGATTCTCGCCGCTTCGCGCTAAGCGTGTCCGAAATTATGGATGTCTATGGTCGCTCTTCCAGATGCTCGATATCCGAAGGTACGGTCACACGCATGCCACAGCACCTGGGGAAGGCACAGCCGTTGCGGGAAGCGAGAACTCCGCCGCGTAGTGGACGTCCGGCGGGCGGGGGAGGACCGGCATGTTGATGACAACGGAGAACGGGATCCGCTTGTCCTACCACGACCATGGCAATGCGTCCCCCGTCCTGCTCCTGACCGGCACCGGGGCGCCGAGCTCGGTGTGGGACCTGCACCAGGTGCCCACGCTCCGCGCCGCCGGATTTCGCGTGATCACCATGGACAACCGCGGAATCCCGCCCAGCGACGACGGCACGGACGGGTTCACCATCGACGACCTCGTCGCGGACGTGGCTGCCCTGATCGAGCACCTCGGCGCGTCGCCGTGCCGCGTGGTCGGCACCTCGATGGGCTCGTACATCGCGCAGGAGCTGGCACTTGCCCGCCCCGAGCTGCTGGACACGGTCGTGCTGATGGCGGCCTGCGGAAGGAGCAGTCTCGTCCAGCGGGTGCTGGCGAAGGCCGAGGCGGAGCTGATCGAACGCGTTACCGAGCTGCCGCAGGGGTACCTCGCCGCCGTTCGCGCCATGCTCAACCTGGGACCCGCGACGCTCACCGACGACGACCTCACCGCCGACTGGCTCGACCTGCTCGAGGCGTCAGGCACGGGGGGCCCGGGAGTCCGGGCTCAGCTCCTGCTGAGCGCGTTGCCCGACCGCATCCAGGCCTACCGTGCGATCAAGGTGCCCTGCCACGTCGTCTCGTTCGAGCACGACATCGTGGCGCCGCCGGCAGCTGGACGGGAGCTGGCCGCCGCGATTCCCGGCGCAACGCACCGCACGATTCCCGGGTGCGGGCACTTCGGCTACCTGGAGAACCCGGAAGCGGTGAACCGCGAGCTGATCCGGCTCCTTTGCGCCGAGTCCCGCGCGCGATTGGAGGAGACCGCATGACACGCCTTGAGTCAGCCCGCGACAGTCACCTGGGTCGTGCCGCGCGCCCCGTCGACACGATCGCGGACGCCCGCGGAGGAGCAAGCATGACCGGCGCGATCGTGCTGCCGTCCACGGCGCCTGCACTGTTCGAGGCAAAGGCCGCGGCGGTGCCGGACCGGCCGGCGGCGGCGATGGGTGACACCACACTGACCTACGCCGAGCTGAACGGGGAGGCCAACCTCCTCGCGCGTCGGCTCGTCGAGCACGGGGTCGGCCCGGAACGGCTGGTCGCAACGGTGATGCCGCGGTCGATCGAGTTCGTCATCGCGATCCTGGCCGTGCACAAGGCTGGTGCCGCGTACGTGCCCGTCAACCCGGACTATCCGGAGGAACGCAGGCGGCAGATGCTGGACGACGCGTCAGCGCATTGCGTGTTGTCCCTGCCGGGGCAGGACGTGGCCGGCGCTCCCGTGGCCATGAGCGTGGAACGCCGGCCATGCCGGTCCGAGCCGAACCTGGACGACCACGACCGGCTCAGCGCCTTGCTTCCCGACCACCCCGCCTATGTCATCTACACCTCGGGCTCGACCGGACGGCCGAAAGGTGTGCTGGTCACGCACCGCGGGATCCCGAACCTGGCCGCCGACTACGTGCGCCGGCAGCGGCTGCTGCCGGAAAGCAGGCTGCTGGCGTTCGCGTCACCCAGCTTCGACGCCTCCGTCGCTGAGTTCTGGCCGATCTGGCTGGCCGGCGGCTGCCTGGTGCTGGCTCCCGCGGCGGACCTGGTCCCGGGCGAGCCGCTCGCCCGGCTGGTACGCGACCAGAGCATCACCCACATCACCTTGCCGCCGTCCGCGCTGGCGCCGCTGGAGGAGGCCGGCGGCCTGCCCGCAGGGCTGACCCTCCTGGTCGCGGGCGAGGCGTGCCCGGCACCGGTCGCGAAACGCTGGGCCACCGACCGCGTGATGATCAACGCGTACGGCCCGACCGAGGCCACTGTCGCGGTGACCGCGAGCGAGCCACTGACCGGCGATGGAACGCCGCCGATCGGCAGGCCGATCACTGGCGTCCGCACGTACGTCCTGGACGACCGGCTACGGGCCGTCCCGGCCGGGGACGTGGGCGAGCTGTACATGACCGGCCCCGGCCTCGCCCGCGGCTACCTGCACCGACCGGCGCCGACCGCGCAGCGGTTCCTGCCGGATCCGTTCGGCAGCCCGGGCGCCCGCATGTATCGCACCGGCGACCGGGTGCGGGCGCGTTCGGACGGCCAGCTCGTCTTCGTCGGCCGCGCCGACGACCAGCTGAAGGTCCGCGGTCACCGGATCGAGCCGGGCGAGGTCGAGGCTGCCCTGTTCGAAGTGAACGGGGTGACCCAGGCGGTGGTGATCGAGCACGAGAACAGGCTGGTCGCTTATGTGGTCGGCACGGCGGGCGCGCCGGTGGCAGCCGAATACCTCCTGGCACAGCTGCGCAAGCGGTTGCCCTCCTACCTGGTACCCGACGTGGTCGTCGCCCTGCCGCGTCTGCCGACATCGCCGAACGGCAAGGTCGACCGAGCCGCCCTGCCCGATCCCGAGGGCGCCGAACGCGCGACATCGGGGCGAGCGCCTAGCACACCCACGGAGATCCACCTGGCCATGTTGTTCGCCGAAGTGCTCGGCGTCAGCAGCGTCGGCGTCGAGGACAGCTTCTTCGAGGTCGGCGGCCACTCGCTGCTCGCGACGCGGCTGGTGGCCCGCATCCGCGAGAGCCTGAACGTCCGGCTGCGGGTGCAGGCCTTCTTCGACGCGCCGACCGTGGCACAACTCGCCAAGGTGCTCGATGGCGCACCGACGTGACCTGGAGACCATGCATGCGGACGAAGAACACCGTCGATGAGATTGATCTCGGCAACCCCGATCTGTACACGACGCTCGACCGGCACGCCCGCTGGCGGGTGCTCGCAGCGGAAGACGCGATGGTGTGGAGCGACCCGGGCAGTTCACCCACCGGCTTCTGGTCCGTGTTCTCGCACCGGGCGTGTGCCGCGGTCCTCGCGCCCTCCGCACCGTTCACCTCCGAGTACGGAATGATGATCGGTTTCGACCGCGACCATCCGGACAACTCCGGCGGCCGGATGATGGTGGTCTCCGAACAGAAGCAGCATCGCAGGTTGCGCAAGCTGGTCGGACCGCTGCTCTCCAGAGCGGCTGCGCAGGAGCTGGCGGAGAGGGTGCGGACCGAGGTCAGCAGCGTGCTCGACCAGGCGCTCGACGGCGGGGTGTGCGACGTGGCCCCGGCGATCGGCTCACGTATTCCAGCCGCGGTCGTGTGCGACATCCTCGGCGTACCGGCCGAGGATCAGGACATGCTCATCGAGCTGACCAATCACGCGTTCGGCGGTGCGGACGAATCGTTCGACGGGATGACACCGCGTCAGGCACACACCGAGATCCTCGTCTACTTCTACGAGTTGATCACCGCGCGCCGCGGACGCTCCGGTTCCGACCTCGTCAGCACGCTGGTCACCGAAGAGAGCCTCACCATCGACGATGTGCTACTCAACTGCGACAACGTACTGATAGGCGGCAACGAGACCACCCGGCACGCGATCACCGGTGCGGTGCACGCGCTCGCTACGGTGCCCGGCCTGCTGACCGACCTGCGCGACGGGAACGCGGACGTCGACACCGTCGTGGAGGAGGTGCTGCGCTGGACCTCGCCGGCGATGCACGTGCTCCGGGTGACGACCGGCGAGATCACGCTCAACGGCCGCCACCTGTCGCCCGGCACGCCGGTGGTCGCGTGGCTGCCCGCCGCGAACAGGGATCCTGCCGAGTTCGACGACCCCGACGCGTTCCGCCCCGGGCGAAAGCCCAATCGGCACATCACGTTCGGCCACGGGGTGCACCACTGCCTCGGGTCCGCACTCGCCCGGATCGAGCTGTCGGTCGTGTTGCGCGCGCTGGCTGAGCGGGTGTCACGGGTGGAACTGGTGAAGGAGCCCACCTGGTTGCGCGCGATCGCCGTGCAGGGGTACCGGGAGCTCCCGGTGCGGTTCACGGGGCGTTGACCCGGGCCCCCGGCCCGGCCCGACCGGCGCACACGTCGGAAAAACAGCTCACCGCGATTTCACGGATCGCAGATTAGCTGTACGCGGAGTGCTGTGCCCGGGAGACGTCAATCTGACACCGTTGATGCGAAATTGACTTGCAGTCATGCTGGGAATAGGCATCTATCCGAATGATGGAGGAAGTCTTGAGCGCTGTGCAGAATTTCGAGATCGAGTATGTGGAAATGTATGTCGGGAATCTCGAGGAGGCCGCGTTCGGCTGGGTGGACAAGTACGCTTTCACCGTCGCCGGTACGAGCCGCTCGGCGGACCACCGGAGCGTCACCCTGTGTCAGGGGTCGATAAAGCTGGTCCTCACCGAGCCGGCGTCGGATCGTCATCCGGCGACGACCTACCTCCAGATGCACGGCGACGGTGTGGCCGATATCGCGCTGCGTACTTCGGACGCGACCGCCGCTTTCGAGGCTGCCGTGCGGGGCGGGGCGGTCGCTGTCCGAGAGCCGGCGCGGCTCAACGAAGCGGAGCCGCACGGACCGGCTGTCACGGCCGCCGTCGTCGGTTTCGGCGATGTGGTGCACACCCTGGTCCAGAGGGACGAGACCACCGCCTCGCCGCACGCGAACGGTCATCGCGGGGGAGACGTGGACCTGCTCGGGATCGATCACTTCGCGGTCTGCCTGAGCGGGGGTGACCTCGGCCCCACGGTGGAGTTCTACGAGCGGGCACTGGGGTTCCGGCAGATCTTCGAGGAGCACATCGTGGTCGGTGCCCAGGCGATGAACTCCGTCGTCGTGCAGAGTGCGTCGGGAGCAGTCACCCTCACGTTGATCGAGCCCGACGGGAATGCCGACCCGGGCCAGATCGACGACTTCCTCAAGGAGCACCACGGGGCTGGTGTCCAGCACATCGCATTCACCAGCGACGACGCGATCCGCTCGGTCCAGGCCCTGTCCCGGCGCGCGGTGGAGTTCCTGAAGACGCCGGCGGCCTACTACGACATGCTCGGTGAGCGGATCGAGCTGGAGACGCACAAACTGGATGATCTGCGGGCGACGAACGTGCTCGCCGACGAGGACCACGGCGGCCAGATGTTCCAGATCTTCACCGCTTCCACTCACCCACGGCGGACGCTCTTCTTCGAGATCATCGAGAGGCAGGGGGCGGAGACCTTCGGCAGCTCCAACATCAAGGCCCTGTACGAGGCTGTGGAGCTGGAACGGACCGGGCAGCGCGAGCCCGGCGCCGTTCGACGATGACATACCTTTGCCTGGCCGATCTCGAACGTGCCGCCCGGGACGCCCTCCCCCGCCAGGTCTGGGACTTTCTCGCCGGGGGCAGCGGCACCGAAGCCTCTCTGATGGCCAACCGCGCCGCGTTCGAGCGAACCTTCGTGGTGCCCCGGATGCTGCGTGACCTGACCAGAAGCAGCACCGGCGCCGATGTCCTCGGCAAGCGCGCCGTACTGCCGATGGCGGTCGCGCCGATCGCGTACCAGCGGTTGTTCCATCCCGAGGGCGAGCTCGCGGCGGCTCGCGCGGCTCGGGACGCCGGAGTGCCGTACATCATCTGCACCATGAGCAGCGTTCCGCTGGAGGAGATCGCAGCCGTCGGTGGTCGGCCGTGGTTCCAGCTGTACTGGCTGCGTGATCAGAAACGATCCCTGGAGTTGGTGCGCAGGGCGGAGGACTCCGGCTGTGAGGCGATCGTGTTCACCGTCGATGTGCCGTGGATGGGGCGGCGGTTGCGTGACATGCGCAACGGCTTCGCGCTGCCGGAGGGGGTGACGGCCGCCAACTTCGAAGCATCCGCGACCACGCACCGCCGTATCCGAGGGGTTTCGGCCGTGGCCGACCACACCGCGCGCGAGTTCGCCCCGGCTACCTGGGACTCCGTGGCGGCGGTGTGCGCGCGCACGAACCTGCCGGTGGTGCTCAAAGGGATTCTCGCTGTCGAGGACGCCCGCCGTGCCGTCGAGATGGGTGTCAGTGGCGTCGTGGTGTCCAACCACGGAGGCCGTCAGCTGGACGGCGCCGTGCCCGGAATCGAGGTACTGGGCGAGATCGCCGCCGCGATCGCCGGCGGCTGTCAGGTGCTCCTGGACGGCGGAATCCGCAGTGGCGGGGACATCCTCAAGGCGGTCGCCCTTGGTGCCTCGGCCGTGCTGGTCGGACGGCCCTTGATGTGGGGGCTGGCCACGGCGGGCCAGGACGGCGCTCGACAGGTGCTCGAACTACTGGCCGCCGAACTCCAGGATGCGATGGGCCTGGCGGGCTGCGAGTCGGTGCACGCGGCCGGTCGGCTGAGCACGAGGGGGCCCCGGTATGGCTGATGCTCCCGCGGGAGGGGACCGGCGGCGACAGCGCCCTCCAACTACGACGGCGAAAGGTCAAGCTCCGTTCATGGCGTCCGTTCATACCCGCGAAAGGTGAGATTGATGACCGCGTCACAGATAAGGCCGGTGTCCCGTAGCAAGCTCAGGACTTGGGGCTGGATGTATCGATGACTACCACTATCGCGCCGGCTGCGGACCCTTCCGTCCGCACCCGACTAACCGAGATCACCAGGTTCGCAGGTGTCGGGACCGCGGTGTCCGACACGTCCTACTCTCAATCCGAGCTGCTCGAAATCCTCGGCATCGAGGAACCCAGGGTCCGATCGATCTTCCTGAACAGCGCGATTGATCGGCGCTTTCTCACGCTCCCGCAGGAGGGCCCCGGCGGAGTCCGTGTATCGGAACCCCAAGGGGATCTCCTGGACAAACACAAGAAGATCGCAGTCGACATGGGGTGCCGGGCGCTCGAGGCTTGCCTGAAGTCGGCGGGAGCGACGCTTTCGGACCTGCGTCACCTGTGCTGCGTCACCTCGACCGGCTACCTCACTCCCGGCTTGAGCGCATTGATCATCCGTGAACTCGGTGTAGACCCGCACTGCAGCCGTTCGGACATCGTGGGCATGGGATGCAACGCGGGTCTGAACGCGCTCAACATGGTCGCGGGCTGGTCCGCCGCGCATCCAGGTGAACTCGGCGTCGTCCTGTGCAGCGAGGCATGTTCCGCCGCATACACCCTGGACGGCACGGTGCGGACCGCGGTGGTCAACAGCCTGTTCGGCGACGGATCCGCCGCCCTCGCCGTCGTCTCCGGTGATGGGATGGTGACCGGTCCACGCGTGCTGAAGTCGGCGAGCTACATCATCACCGACGCGATCGACGCGATGCGCTATGAATGGGACCGCGACCAGGACCGGTTCAGCTTCTTCCTCGATCCGCAGATTCCCTACGTGGTCGGTGCGCACGCCGAGATCGTCGTCGACCGCCTGCTGTCCGGTACGGGGCTGCGCCGCAGCGACATCAGCCATTGGCTGGTGCACTCCGGCGGCAAGAAGGTGATCGACGCCGTCGTGGTCAATCTCGGTCTGAGCCGGCATGACGTCCGGCACACCACCGGTGTGCTCCGCGATTACGGCAATCTCTCCAGCGGCTCCTTCCTCTTCTCCTACGAGCGACTCACCGAAGAGGACGTAGCTCGGCCCGGCGACTACGGAGTGCTGATGACCATGGGGCCCGGCTCCTCGATCGAAACGGCGCTGATCCAATGGTGAGGCGTGGGGAAACGGATGGCGAACTGATGCTGCGCTTGGACGGCACTCGGCCACTGTCGGCCGCGTCGGTCGAGGAGATGGACGACCTCTGCGACCGCGCCGAGGACCATGGGGGATCCGGCCCTGTCACCATCCACGTCACGGGTGTCCCACCGGCCGACTGGTGGACAGGGCTGACAGTCGGCCTGCTCTCCAAATGGGAACGGGTGGTGCGCCGGTTCGAACGGCTCGGCCGGCTCACGGTCGCGGTGGCGTCGGGCGACTGCGCCGGAACGACCCTGGACGTCCTCCTCGCCGCCGACGTCCGGATCGTCGCTCCTGGCACCCGGTTGCTGCCCTCCTGGGCAGGCGGTGCCACCTGGCCGGGGATGACCGTGCACCGGCTCACCCATCAGGCCGGTTCGGCAGCCATCCGGCGGGCCGTGCTGCTCGGTGCCCCGATCGAGGCGGACCGCGCGCTCGCGCTCAACCTGATCGACGAGGTGACCGAGGACCCGGCGACGACGCTGGCTTACCTGACCGAGGCGGCTGGTGCCGTGGACGGCACGGAGCTGGCGATTCGCAGGCAGCTGATTTTCGAAGCCGGCTCGACGACCTTCGAGGACGCGCTCGGTAGACACCTCGCTGCCTGCGACCGCACCCTGCGCCGAACGGGACCGTCCGCATGACGAGCGCGAGCAGACTTCCGAGCGCTCTCGCCGCCGCCGGGGAGGCGCTGCACAAGGCGGCCGAGCGGGTCGATGACCTGCTCGCCGTCCTGCCCGAGCCGACTCAACGGACCCCCGGCCAGCGGGCCGAGGCCGTCGCCGCCCAGGACGAGGTGCGCCGATTACGCGAGCGGTTCCTGGCCGAGCACGTCGAGGAGGTGTACGCCCGGCTCACCGGCGGCCGCAGCCTGCGGATCGAAGCCCTGGTCACGGAGGCCGCCGAGGTCTTCCCCGGCCTGGTCCCGACGGCGGCACAGCTCGCGGACGAGCGGTCGCGGGTCCAGGCGGACAAGGAAGGCCGAGAGATCGACCAGGGCATCTTCCTGCGGGCTGTGCTCGGCTCGCCTGTCACAGGCCCGCACTTGGTCGACGCGATGCTCCGGCCGACCGCGCGGGCGCTCGCACTACTCCCGGAGTTCCAGCGGACCGGCCTCCTGGAGACCGAGGCCGTTCGGCTGGAGCGGCGCGAGGGCGTCGCCCACCTGACGATGTGCCGCGGCGACCGCCTCAACGCCGAGGACGAGCAGCAGGTCGAGGACATGGAGACCGCGGTCGACCTGACGCTGCTGGACGAGGACGTCAAGGTCGGCTTCGTGCGCGGCGGCGAGATGAGCCATCCGCGCTACCGGGGCAGGCGCGTGTTCAGTGCCGGAATCAACCTCAAGTACCTGTCGTCGGGCGACATCCCGCTCGTCGGGTTCCTGCTCCGCCGGGAGCTCGGCTACATCAACAAGATCGTTCGCGGGCTCCGCCTGGACGACGGCGATTGGCGGCCGCCGTACGCGGCCAAGCCGTGGGCGGCAGCCGTCGATGCGTTCGCGATCGGCGGCGGCACCCAGCTGCTGCTCGTCTTCGACCATGTACTGGCCGCGTCCGACGCCTTCCTCAGCCTGCCCGCCGCCAAGGAGGGCATCATCCCGGGTGCCGCGAACTTCCGCCTCACCCGGTCGGTCGGCCCGCGCGCTGCCCGGCAGATGATCCTCGGCGGCCGAAGGCTGTGGGCGAGCGAGCCGGACGCCCGTCTGATTGTCGACGAGGTCGCCGAACCTGCCGACCTGGACGCCGCGATCGAACGGGCCCTGGAACGGCTGGGCGGGGGAGCGGTGCTCGCCAACCGTCGGATGCTGAATCTGTCCGACGAGCCGCCCGAGGAGTTCCGCCGCTACATGGCGGAGTTCGCGCTCCAGCAGGCGCTGCGGCTGTACGGCGCCGACGTCATCGACAAGGTGGGCCGGTTCGCCGCGCGGACATGAACCGCGGCGAGGTCGGGAGCAACGCCGAGGCCGACCCGGACGTGCGGGTCGCGGTGCCGGCCGGGGCGGGGGAGCGGGCCTTCTCGGAGGGGTAGGCCCTCAAGGAGCGGGCCGTCCTGATACGGCGGAAACCCAACTGCGGCGGATCCGCTCCCTGTGCGCATGCGGCAGCCGCCCCGTCCGCGTACAGCGGCCCTCGACCTGATGCGGCGTGCGGCCAGGGCGCGACACCGACTGTTCTCTGGCTGATCCGCCCACGACAGCCTTTGGCACCGACTCAGGGAGATTCCATTCCTATGCAGGACCATTCGTCCTTGGCCGTGAGCGACAGCAACCTTGAACTGGCGCTCGACGTGCTTCCCGCGCTGGCGGTCATCCTGCTGGCGGCGGCCGTGGTCGGCAGGCTCGCGGTCCTGCTCGGCCAGCCGCGGGTGCTCGGCGAGATCATGGCCGGCATCCTGCTGGGCCCGACCCTGTTCGGCTGGCTGGCACCCGGTCTTCAGGCGGATGTCTTTCCGGCGCAGGCACGCTCGGTGCTGTACGTCCTGAGCACCATCGGGCTGACGCTCTACATGTTCCTCGTCGGCGCCGGTCTCGACCACGGCCACCAGGAGCCCGATCGCAAGCACCACTCGGCGGTCCTTGCCGCCTCGGGGTTCCTGCCCTCCCTCGTCCTCGGCGGTCTCGTCGGCCTGCTGATGTGGGACGACGTCTCGCGCGCGGATGTCAGCCGGTGGGAGTTCGCCCTCTTCGTAGGCGGTGCGCTGTCCCTCACAGCGCTCCCCATGCTGGCCCGCATGCTGTACGAGCGGGGTCTGCAGAACTCCCGTCTGGGGCGGCTGTCCCTGGTCGCCGCCTCGATCGACGACGCGGCGGCCTGGTGCTTCCTGGCCACGCTGACGGCCGTGCACACCGGGTCCGGGGCCGCTGGCGCTCTGCCCATGATCGGCTACAGCATCCTGTTCACCGCCGTGATGCTGCTCGGAGTGTCCCGGCTGCTGAGGCCGCTGGCGCGGCACGTCGGCCGGCAGGGCACGCTGAGCCCCGGCGTGATGTACGTCGTCGTCATCGTCCCGATCGTCTGCGGATACCTCACCGACCTGATCGGGATCTACTCGGTCTTCGGCGGCTTCATCGCCGGCCTGGCCATGCCCCGTTGCCCGCAGTTCCGCCAAGCGCTGCACAGCAGGATGATGGACACCGTCTCCACGCTACTGCTGCCCGTCTTCTTCGCCCTGTCCGGCCTCACCACCGACCTGCAGAGCATCTCGGCCGACACCCTGCTGTTCGGCGTCGCCGCCCTCCTGGCGGGATTCGCGGGCAAGTACTTCGGCAGCGCCCTGGCCATGAAGACACTGCGCTTCAGTTGGCGCGAGGCCTTCGCTGTGGGAGGACTGATGAATGCCCGCGGCATGATGATCCTCATCTTCATCAACATCGGCTTGGCGCAGGGCCTGATCACCAAGCCGGTGTTCTCCGTCCTCGTCGTCGTCGCGGTTACCACGAGCGCCACGGCCCTGCCGCTGTACCGCCGGGCGCTCCCGGAACACCTGGAGACGCAACTCGGCAGCGGAGCGCCCACTCCGGCGCCGGCACCACGCCCCCTGACGACAACCGACATGCACTGATGGGCGAATATCCGCCGGAGGTCCACACCGGCGAGGCCTCGAACCGGGCATCCATGGAGCCGTTGAAGTCACCGAGCACCAGCACCCGCTCGCTGCGTTCGGCGGCGACGGTCTTGGCGAGCCTCATCGTGCCGGCGTCCCGGACCACATTGTGGACCGCCGGGTGGCGACATATCGTCAGCGTATCGAAAATCGCATACGCCCAGGCAACACCCCACTACATTGACTGGCGGCATGTCCTTCAACCCCTCCAGCGAACTCATGCGAACTGCAGCCGGGAATCCGGTCGTCAGGCCGATCAGCGCCGCCGAGCATGTGGCGTTCGTGCGGGCCCAGCGGTCGGTCAGCTTTCTGCAGACCCCGGCGTGGGGCCGCGTCAAGACCGAGTGGCGCAGCGAGTCCCTCGGCTGGTTCGAGGGTCGGCGCCTGGTGGGTGCCGGGCTCGTACTGCACCGCCCGGTGCCGCGGCTCGACCGCTTCACGCTGGCGTATCTGCCCGAGGGCCCGGTCATCGACTGGAGCGGCGAGATCAGTGCTTGGCTCGATCCGCTGGCGGCCCATCTCAAGGCCAACGGCGCGTTCGGGATCCGGCTCGGCCCGCCGGTGCGCACACACACCTGGAGCGCCGTCCAGGTCAAGGAGGGCATCGCCGACCCGGGCAGCAAGCGGCTCACCGACATCTCCGGCCACTGGACCGACCCGGTCGGTGAACGCGTGGCCAGCAGACTCCGGGACGCCGGCTGGCTGCCGCAGAGCCCGGAGGACGGGTTCGGGGTCGGACATCCACAGTTCAAGTACGAGATCCCGATGGCAGGCAGGACCGAGGACGAGCTGCTCAGGGGCATGAACCAGCAGTGGCGCCGCAACATCAAGAAGGCGGCCAAGGAGGGCGTCGAGGTCACGGTCGCCGACGGGGGCCCGGAGGACCTCAAGGCGTTTCACGACCTCTACGTCCACACTGCCGAGCGCGACCGCTTCACACCCCGGCCGCTGCGCTACTTCGAAACCATGTTCGCGGCGCTGAGTGCCGAGGACCCCGAGCGGATCAAGCTCTACCTGGCCCGCCACCAGGGCGACTTGGCCGCCGCCACTGTCCTGATCCGCGTCGGCGCCCACGCTGTGTACGCCTATGGCGCCTCCTCCACCGCGAAGCGCGAGGTGCGCGGCTCCAACGCCTGCCAGTGGGCGATGATCCGCGACTCGCTCGCCGTCGGCTGCGACGTCTACGACCTGCGCGGCATCACCCCCACCCTCGACGCCGACGACTCGCACGTCGGCCTTGTCCAGTTCAAAGTCGGCACCGGCGGCCAGGCGGTGCGGTACGTCGGCGAGTGGGACCTGCCGCTGCGGCCCATGGTTTACCGGGCCTTCGACCTCTATATGAGGCGGCGCGGACGCTGAACCGCACAGTCGGGGTCCGCCCGTGCCGCGGACGGCGCGGATGGCCTGGGGGCCAGCAGGCCGGTCGGGGCAGAAGCTGGAGGCACAGCTCACGAGGGTCTGGTGGCGGCGGATCGCGGTACCTGTTTGCGGTCCCGGGGCAGCAATAGGCCGGCCAGGTACTCACGAAACCCTCGCCGCTGGGCCAACGTCCCGAAGAGATCGTCGAAGCCGACGGCGAACGCTTCCAGCGGACCCGGTGCGGGAGGACACGGCAGCCGCTTAGTCATCTCAGGTTCTCCGGAGCGTAGTTGACGCCTTCTCCTCACGGCCTACTACCACCCCGAACCGTCGTCAACGAACCACCGCTAGGCTGAGCGCGGCGGCGACTTCGTCGAGGC
>NZ_JBSFTT010000037.1:0-64627 GCF_053591415.1 Streptomyces sp. NPDC003032
GTCGGCGGAGGCCGGGGGGCGGGGTCGGGGGCGGGGTCGGGGGCGGGGTCGGGGGCGGGGGCGGGGTCGGGGGCGGGGTCGGGGGCGGGGTCGGGCGTCGCGGCGAGCCAGGCCCGTAACTCCCGCGCCAGTGCGGGCCGCTCCGCCGCCTGTTCCGCGAGGGAGGCGGCCAGTCGCCCGATGAACGCGTCGGTGTCGAAGTCGATGTCGGCGTCGATGTCTTCGTCGCTGCCCGGTTCCGCCGACGCCCACGCACGGACCAGACCGACCGTCGCGGGGTCCGCCGATCCGCACACCCTGTCGAGCAGCGCGCGTCCCGCCCCCGGCCGGGCGGCCGCCAGTGTCAGGGCGGCCGTCAATTCCAGGGCCGTCACCTGGTCCATCGCGCCGCCCTCTCTCGACATCCGCGGCTCAGGCCGCGCTTCTGCGTCCTACCCTTCCGACGCTCACGTCAGACCGGACACTCACCTCAGAAGAGCGATTACGCCAAAACAAGCCAATGAAGTGATTCAACGACCGTCACTATTTGAACGGTATTGACCTCATGCGATTCTTTGACGCCTATTCAGAGCACAAGCCGACCGGCGGACGGGGGCGCTCGTGGAGATCGGCATTCGCATCCTGGGAACCGTCGCACTGGAATGCGACGGGCGATTCGATCTCCTCGGCTCCGCGAAAGAGCGCCTGGTGCTGGCGGCGCTGGCACTCGACGCGGGCCGCCCGGTCTCCTTGGACACCCTGATCCACCGCCTGTGGGACGACTCCCCGCCCGCCAAGCCGCGCGCGGGCCTGCACACCTACGCCGCCCGGCTCCGCCGGCGCCTCCGGGAGAGCTGCGGCGACGAACTGCTCGTCCAGCGGGCCCACACCTATCTGCTCGACGTCCGCCCCGACCAGGTCGACTGCCACCGGTTCGAGCAGATCGCCGCCCGGGCCCGCTCCCTGGCCGACGGCGCCGACGACACCGCTGCCCTCGAACTCCTGCGGGAGGCGGCGGGCCTGTGGCACGGCGAGCCGCTCGCCGGACTGGGCGGGCTGTGGGCGGAGAACGTCCGCGCGAGCCTGTCGCAGAAGCGGCTCGCCGCCCACCTGGTCCGGATCGGGGCGGAGCTGCGCAGAGGCCATTTCGCCGAGCTGGTACCCGACATCGCAGCACTCCTCGAACAGCACCCCGGCGACGAGACGCTGGCCGCCCAGCTCATGACGGCGACGTACGGCTGCGGCAGACAGGCCGACGCCCTGCGCGTGTACGACACGGTCCGCCGCCATCTGAGCGAGCACCTCGGCACGGACCCCGGCGAGGCCCTGGCACGGCTGCACCGCCTGGTCCTGAACGGCGCCGCGCCGCACGAACTGCTCCCCCACAGGACGCTCCCCGCCGCCACTCCGCACACCTTGCCGCGCCACGCCGAACTCATAGGCCGTGAAACGGAATTGGCCTCCATCGTCCGCGCGGCGGGGCGGGGGTCCGGCACGGTGATCGCGTTGCAGGCCATCTCGGGGATGGCCGGGGTGGGCAAGACCCTGCTCGCCCTGCACGCGGCCCGGCGCATGGAGGCGCTGTTCCCCGACGGCCAGCTCCACCTCGATCTGCGTGCCCACTCCCCCGGCCAGGCACCCCTGTCCGCCACGTCCGCCCTCGGAGCGCTGCTGCGCATGCTCGGCGTCCCGGCGGCAGATCTGCCGGACCAGCTCGACGAACTCGTGAGCCTGTGGCGTACGCTGCTCAGCCGCCGCCGCGCCGTCATCGTCCTGGACGACGCGGCCGACCCCGAGCACGTGCTCCCGCTGCTGCCCGGGCCCTCTCCCTCACTGATGATCGTCACCAGCCGCCGGGGGCTTTCCGGACTGCCCGGAGTCCGGCCGGTCCTCCTCGACGTGCTCCCCGAGGAAGACGCCGTCGCCCTGTTCCGCGACCTGGCCGGTGAGCCGCGCACCTCGCGCGTCCGCGAGGTCACGGCCATCGTCCAGCTCTGCGGGCGCCTCCCCCTGGCCATCGAGATCGCCGCCAGACGCCTGGCCTCCCGCCCCTCCTGGACCACCGGTCACCTGCTGCACCGGCTCACCCACGGGCACGGCCGACTGCGGGAGATCCGGGACGGCAATCACGAGATGGCCCGCGCTTTCGAAGTCTCGTACTCGACACTCGGCGCCGAGGAGAGATCCGTTTTCCGTCTTCTCGGTCTCCAACTCGGCCCGGATTACGACGCGTTTACGACGGCCGCACTCACGGACCTCCCGCTCGACCGCGCCGAGCACGCCCTCGAAGATCTCCTGGACGCCCATCTCATTCAGGAACCGGCGCCCGAGCGGTATACGACTCATGATCTCCTCGGCGAATACTCGCGCATGCTCGCGGCAGCCGAACTGGAAGCCGCCGAACGGGAAAGCGCCCTGTCCCGACTGATCAATTTCTATGTCCAGGCATCCGACGCGGCGGACAGACTGATCGCTCCGCGCCGCCCGCGCCCGAACCTTCCCCGCCGCCTTCGTGCCTATCGGATGCCCGTATGGGACGGCGCCGCCGACGCGAGGCGCTGGCTGTCCGCGGAGTGCTCCGGGCTCATCGCGGCGGAGCGCCACTGCCGGGTCCACGGCCGTCCGCACGAGGCGGCGCTGCTCGCCGGATCACTGGCGGGCTTCCTCCTCGAGGAGAAGTACGCGGGCGACGCGCAGGGGATGCACCGGGCGGCCGCGGAGCACTGGCGGACCCGGGCCGAGCCGGAGGCGGAGGTGTACGCGCTGGTCGACCAGGGCACCGCGCTGTCGCGGAGCGGCCACTACGACCAGGCTCTCGACGTACTCGGACGAGCGCTGCGGACGGCCCGGGGCATCGACGACACCACGGTGGCCGAGGTGCTGCACGCGAGGGGCGTGCTGCGCTGGAACCTGGGCCGGCTGCCGGAGGCGCTCGCCGACCAGGAGGAGACCCTGGAACTGCGCAGGCGTTCGGGCGATCCGTGGCAGATCGCCCGCTCGCAGAACAACCTCGGCATCACCCACCTCTATCTGGGCGATTTCGCGGCCGCTCACGAGCACTTCTCCTCCGCGCTCGACAGATTCCGCTCGGCCGGTGACACGCACGAAGAGGCGCATGTCCTCAATAATTTCTCGGATCTCCAGCTGCGCATCGGAGAAAGGGAATCGGCGCGGAATTTCCTCCAGGAGGCCCGCGAGATACTCGCGACTTCGGGCACCACCGCAGAACACGCCATGGCGCAGGTCAATCTCGCCAACACCATGGATTCCCCGCGGGAATTACATTCCATGCTCGACATGTACCGGGATTCACTCAGCGCTTTCCGCCGCCTCGGCGACCGGCGCAACGCGTCGATAACCCTGAACGGAATGGGGCTCGCCCTCCACGCGGCCGCCCGGTTCCAGGAGGCGGCCGAGCACCACAGGCAGGCACTGGAGCTGGCCAGGAGCATCGGGGCGGCGCACGAGGAGGTGCAGGCGCTGCACGGCCTTGGGGCGGCCGAGCACCGCCTGGGCGACCCGGCGTCGGCGGCCGGTCACCTCGCCGCGGCCGTGGCGACCGCGGACCGCACGGGGGCGGCGGACGAGGCGGCCCGAGCGAGGGCCACACTGGCGGACATCGAGGCGGAACCCATCATTCCGGCCCGGAAACCGGAACAGCCGGTGTAGGGCCCTCTCGCTTTATCAGAGTGAGCGCTGCCCGAGCGGGAAAATCAAGAAGTTCCCGGTGTGACCTTGCGCCGCCTAATGGCCCTGCGCGAAGATCCCGGCGGGGCGCAGAGACTCTCTCCGCCCGAACGTTTCTTGCACTTCTGGAGACACCGAGTAATGGTAAGAAAGAAAGTCCCGGGGCCCGGGAAGAACGTCCCGTCATTCTCCAAAGCCACGGGCACGGCCGCTGCCGTGGGCGTACTTATCTGTATGCCCTCTCTAGTCAACTTCTTCACAGAGATGGTGACACCGCAGGGCCACGCTCACGCCGCCGCTCCCCATCCGGGAGGGCCCCGCGCCTGACGGCGCCCCGGCACGGCGTCGGAGACCCCGCCGCCGTGCTCAAGAAGAACCCCTCAGCCCTCGTCGGCCGCCAGCCGCAGCGAGATGCTGTTGATGCAGTACCGCTGATCCGTCGGCGTGGAATAGCCCTCGCCCTCGAATACGTGTCCGAGGTGTGATCCGCAGCGCGCGCATCGCACCTCGGTGCGCACCATGCCGTGCGAGGTGTCCTGGACGAGTTCGACCGCGTCCGTGTCCTTCGGGTCGAAGAAGCTCGGCCAGCCGCAGTGCGACTCGAACTTCTCCGCCGAGGTGAACAGCTCCGCGCCACACGCCCGGCAGGAGTAGACGCCCTTCGTCTTGGTGTCCGTGTACTCGCCCACGAAGGCCGGTTCCGTGCCGGCCTGGCGCAGCACCGCGTACTCGGAGGGGGTCAGCTCCGCGCGCCACTGCTCGTCCGGCTTCTCGACGTCGTACGACATGGATGACATCCCCTTACTCCGACTTACTTGGACAGCTGGGCCAGGATCTGCGGGCCGAGGTCCGTGACGTCGCCCGCTCCCATGGTGAGAACGAGATCGCCGGGCTTCGCCATTCCCGCGACCGCCGCGACCGCCGCCGCCTTGTCGGACGCGGCCGCCACCTCGGCGCCCGCCTCGCGGGCCGCGTCGATGATCAGGGCGCTGGTGATGCCGGGGATCGGGTCCTCGCGGGCCGGGTAGATGTCCAGGACCACGGAGGAGTCGGCGAGGGCGAGCGCCTGGCCCATCTCGGTGCCCAGTTCCTGGGTGCGCGAGAAGAGGTGCGGCTGGAAGAGGACCAGGATGCGGGAGTCGCCCGCGGCGGAGCGCATCGCCTCCAGGTCGGCCGTCATCTCGGTCGGATGGTGCGCGTAGGAGTCGATGACCTGGACGCCCGCGGCCTCGCCCTTGAGCTGGAGGCGGCGCTTGACGCCCGTGTAGGAGCCGAGCGCGGAGGCGAGGTTGTGCGCCGGGATGCCGAGGGCGATGCCCGCGGCCAGGGCGGCGACCGCGTTGTTCGCGTAGTGGCGGCCGGGCACCGACACCTGGAAGGTCAGGAACTTGCCGTTCAGGACGACCGTGACCTCGCTGGTCAGGCCGCGCGCGGTGATCTTGTGGATGCGCAGATCGGCGCCGGCGGACTCGCCATAGGTGACGACCTTCAGCTGCCCGAGGTGCCGCACGCGCTCGGTCAGCTCGACGGCGCCCTGCTGGTCCGCCGAGATGACCAGCGTGCCGCCGGGGACGACCTTGCCCGCGAAGATCTCGAAGGACTCGTAGATCTCGTCCATCGACGCGTAGTTGGCGTGGTGGTCGAGCTCCACGTTGAGGACGATGGCGACCTCGGGCGCGTACTTGTGGAAGCTGCGGTCGCTCTCGTCGGCCTCGGCGACGAAGATGTCGCCCTCGCCGTGCAGCGCGTTCGAGCCCGGCACGTCCAGGTCGCCGCCGATCGCGTACGACGGGTCCAGGCCGAGGGTCGCGAGGGTGACGGCCAGCATCGACGTCGTGGTCGTCTTGCCGTGCGTGCCCGCCACCGCGATCGGACGCAGGCCGTCCATCAGGGAGGCCAGGGCGTCCGAGCGGTGCACGACCGGGATGTCCAGCTCGGCGGCGCGGGCCAGCTCGGGGTTGTCGGCGCGGATCGCGGAGGAGACGACGACGCAGGTCGCGTCGGAGGCGAGGTGCGCGGCGTCGTGCCCGATGTGCACCGTGGCGCCGAGCGAGCGCAGCGCCTGCGCCGTGGCGGACTCCCGGGCGTCGCTCCCCGCCACCTTGGCGCCGCGCTGGGCCAGGATCTTGGCGATGCCCGACATTCCGGCGCCGCCGATGCCGATGAAGTGCGGTCGGTCCATGTCGGCCATGGACTGAGGCAGGCCGGATGCCATGCGTGTGTCTCCCCTGGTGCTGCGACGAATGCCGCGTCCGTACGACGTGACGTGTGAACGCCCCCAGCCTATTGCCTCTGCCAGGGGCGTATGGCGTCCCCGTAGGGGCTCGAGGTGAGGCGCCCCATAGGGGCGCGGGGAACTGCGCGCCCAGCCCCCACGACCCGCAGATCAGACACGCAAGGGAGCACGCCCCGCGTCAGAGCGGCTCCGCCGCGTGCACGTCCCCGGCAGAGGCGCAGGAACTGCGCGCCCAGCCACAGCGAGCCCGCAGAGAAGGAACCGCCCACCCACAGCGGGAGCGCCTACGCCTCGCTGTGCGAGAACAGCTTCAGCACTGGCACTCCCACCTTGTGCCGCGCCCGCGACGCCCAGTCCCGGTGGAAGAACTCCTCCACGTAGTGGGGGTCCGTCAGCACGATGACCTCGTCCGCGTCCGCCTCGGCCACCAGGGTCTTCAGGGCATCCAGCGGGTGGTCCTCGATGAGCTGCCCCCGCGCCTCGCAGCCCGCCGCCCGCAGCGCCGTCAGCGAGACCCGCAGCGCCTGCTCGCCGGGTCCCGTCGCCGCCGCCCCCTCGGGCGTCTGCCCTTCGCGCGCCGCCTCGTCGAGCTCGCCCAGGGCCACGTCGTCGATGGCCCGCAGCAGACGGTCCGCCTGGTCGCCCCGGGGCTGGAGCAGCACGTGGAAGGTGACCGGCTCGTCCCCGTGCAAGGTGGTGACGAACTCCACGTCGGCGGAGGTCAGGGCCTTCTCGATCATCAATACGCTTGTGAACACGACAGGCGCCCTTCTCATCCGTGGGCCGTCCTGAGGCCCTTGCGGAAACCATCCTGCCCCGTGGCGGCACGGGGTCTGCGACATCTAGTGTGCCCAGCCGAAGCAATACGGAACGGCTGGTTCCGTTGATTATCAGATATGACGGTATCGGGTGAAGAGGAACCCGTCCTCCTCCAGTACGGACGTAAGTGCGAATTGATCGGGCGTCGCCAGCGCGTGCCCGCCGGCGATCCGCTGCGCGTCCCCCGCGGTGAGCATCGGCGAGACGGTGAGGCACAGCTCGTCCAGTGCCTTGGCGGCCACGAACTGCCCGAGCAGACGCGGCCCGCCCTCGGTGAGCAGCCGGGTGAGCCCCCGCTCGGCCAGGACGGGTGCCACGCGCC
Source organism: Streptomyces sp. NPDC003032 (assembly GCF_053591415.1). Classification (NCBI taxonomy): domain Bacteria; kingdom Bacillati; phylum Actinomycetota; class Actinomycetes; order Kitasatosporales; family Streptomycetaceae; genus Streptomyces; species Streptomyces sp. NPDC003032. Next base: position 7,044 of record NZ_JBSFTT010000037.1, read on the forward strand.
CCGGGTCCACGGTCGCGCCCTCGCCGGCGATCAGCACGACGGCGCCCGACTGCTCGGCGGCGGCGATCCTGTCGGCGGGCGCGGCGGCCCCGGTCACCACGAGCGTGGGCGTCAGGGGCTCGGTGAAGAGCGGAAGGGAGAAGTCCAGCTCCAGGCTCGCGCTGACGATCGCGATGGCGGGCGCCGGGGTCTGACCGGCCGCGGCCCTGCGCTGCGCGAAGGCCTCACGCGCGCGTGCCGGGCGGTAACCCTCCAGGCGTACTGTCTCGGCCCCCACGATGACGGCGTCGGCGAGGCCCCGCAGGGTGCCGAAGATCCGCATGTCGGTGTCGTTGGAGATCGGCTGGGAGCGGCCGTCGTGCTGGGCGGCGCCGTCGAGCGTGGAGACCATGTTCGCGCGCAGCCAGGTCACGGGCCCGGACGGTACCCCGGCGGGGTAGGCGTAGGCCTCGGCCAGTTCGCCGAGCCCCCACTCCCGCGCGTTCGAGTCTGCTGTCTGGTCGGTCACAGGGAACAGGCGTCGCATATCCGCAGTCTCGCACGCCCCTTAAGCTGGGGAACCGTGTCGTCCTCCACCGCCGCCCACGCTCATGGCGCCCTTCCCGAAGTGGCTCCGCTGTCCCTGTGCGCCCGCGAGCCCCACGTTCCCGCCGACCGACTGGTCGCCGAGATGGTGCCGCCGCCGCGCTTCGACTCGGTCCGCTTCGACACGTACATCCCGGACCCGAACCAGCCCAGCCAGAGCGAGGCGGTCCGTGTCCTGAGCGGCTTCGCGGCGGGGCTCGGCGGGGCGCATGCCTCCGGGGCGCGGAAAAACAGAAAGGCGCGCAGCGCTTCCTTGGAAGGGCGGTGGTGGGAGACGGGCGGGCACTGGTTCCAGAAGAAGGCGCCGGCCGCCGCGGGCCCCCGCGGCGTCTATCTCGACGGTGGTTACGGCGTCGGCAAGACGCACCTCCTCGCCTCCCTCTGGCACGCGACCCCCGCGGCGCCCGAGCAGAAAGCATTCGGCACCTTCGTCGAGCTGACCAACCTGGTCGGCGCGCTCGGCTTCCAGCAGACGGTCCGTACGCTCAGCGGTCACCGGCTGCTCTGCATCGACGAGTTCGAGCTCGACGACCCGGGCGACACGGTGCTCGTCTCCTCGCTGCTCGCCAAGCTCGTCGAGCAGGGCGTGGCGCTGGCCGCGACCTCGAACACGCTGCCGGGCAAGCTCGGCGAGGGCCGGTTCGCCGCCACCGACTTCATGCGGGAGATCCAGGGTCTGTCCGCGCAGTTCAAGGCGTTGCGCATCGACGGCGAGGACTTCCGCCACCGGGGTCTGCCGGAGGCCCCCGCTCCGTACTCGGAGCAGCAGGTCACCAAGGCGGCGTACGCGACCGAGGGCGCCTCGCTCGACGACTTCCCGCATCTGCTCGCCCATCTGGCCAAGGTCCACCCCAGCCGGTACGGCGCGCTGACCGACCAGCTCACGGCCGTCTGCCTCACGGAGGTGACGCCGGTGCCCGACCAGTCGACCGCGCTCCGGCTCGTGGTGCTCGCCGACCGGCTGTACGACCGAGAGGTACCGGTGCTCGCCTCCGGTGTGCCCTTCGACCGGCTGTTCAGCGAGGAGATGCTGAACGGCGGGTACCGGAAGAAGTACTTCCGGGCCATATCCCGGCTCACGGCGCTCGCCCGCGACGCGAAGGGGCTCGTAAGCCAGTAGACCGAGCGGGGCATCCCGTCGAAGTGATGGCTACGCGCGTGGTTCCCGAGCACCAGGGCGCGTGGTACACACATCCGGTCATATTCCTGTCCGCCAGCAGGAGGTTGCCCGTCATGTCTGCCACTCGACGTCAGGTTCTCGCCCGTACCGGTGCCGTGGGTGCGGGAATCGCCTTCACCGGCGCTCTGTCAGAACTCTTCGCGGGCACCGCCGCCGCGCACGGGAAGGCCGGTTACGGCCCCCTGGTCCCCGACCCGAAGGGCCTGCTCGATCTGCCGAAAGGTTTCCGCTACCAGGTTCTCTCACGCGAGGGCGACGACCTCCGGTCGGGTGAGGGCAAGGTGCCGAGCAACCACGACGGCATGGACGCCTTCCGCGGCAGGAACGGCGGCGTCCACCTCGTGCGCAACCACGAGAACCGCGTCACCGGCAGGATAGGCGTGCCGACGGTCGAGGGACTCACGTACGACCCGGCGGCCAAGGGCGGCTGTACGGCGCTGTCGCTCGACCGGAGAAACAACGTCCTGGGCGAGCGCGTGGCGATAGCCGGGACCGCTGTGAACTGCGCGGGCGGACCGACCCCCTGGGGCACCTGGCTCACCTGCGAGGAGACCGAGGACAAGGCCGGCACGAACGGCTACACCAAGGACCACGGCTTCATCTTCGAGGTCGACCCGGTGGACCCGCGCCGCACCGGCGCCGTGCCGCTCACCGCGATGGGCCGCTTCCAGCACGAGGCGATCGCCGTCGACCCGAAGCGGGGCGTCGTCTACGAGACCGAGGACGCCTTCCTCAAGCCCTTCGGCCTCTTCTACCGCTTCCTGCCCAACAAGCCCCACGGCGGCCGCGGTTCGCTGCGCGCGGGCGGCAAGCTGCAGGCGATGCGCGTGCCGGGCGTACCGGACCTGTCCTCGATCCAGGAGACAGGCGCGAGCTTCGACGGCGTCGAGTGGGTCGACGTCCCCGATCCGCTCGCCGCTCAGACACCCATACGCCACCAGGACTTCGGCCCCAAGGGCATCACGCACGCGCAGAAGCTGGAGGGCTGCTACTGGGGCGGCTCGTCCGTCTACTTCGTCTCGTCCTTCGCGCACAGGGCGGCGGGCTCGGCGGGTGACCACTTCGGCCAGATCTGGCGGTACGACCCGTCAGGGCGCCGCCTCACTCTCGTCATCGTGTTCGGGCCGAGCACCGACATCCAGCTGCCCGGCGAGTCCCCCGACAACATCTGCCTCGCGCCCACCGGCGGCCTGATGGTGTGCGAGGACGGCGACGGCGCCCAGCACGTCTACGGCCTCACCCGGCGCGGAGAGCTCTACGAGATGGCCCGCAACCGCCAGAACACAGGCACCCCCGACAAGCCCGAGTGGGGCGAGTTCGCGGGCGTCTCGTTCTCGCCGGACCACGACACGATGTACGTCAACTGCTATACGCCCGGCACGACGTTCGCGGTGACGGGCCCCTGGCACAAGTAGCGCTTCCCCGGCCGTCCGCCGCGGGCCGACGAGCCCGCGGGGGACGGCTCCGACGCGACGGACTAGTACGCCGTCACGGGGTAGTGGTCCGACAGGTTCGTGTACGTGTACTTCTTGCCCCAGCTGGAGACCGTCCAGGGGGCGCTCTGCTCCTTGATCACGTTGTTGTGCCAGGTGGCGGGGCGGGCGTGGCCCTTGCGGTGCAGGACGAAGTCGAGGTCCTCGCGGGGGTCGTCCGGGTAGCGCTCGGCGGCGATGGAGTTGTCCCGGGTGTCGAAGGAGTACGGGTGACCGGTGCGGGCGTCGGCGGGCGCGAAGCCGCCGTCCGCGAGCATCGAGGCGTACTCGGAGCTGTGCGAGTCGACGTTGAAGTCGCCCGCCACGATCACCTGTTCGCCGGCCGGGATGTTCTTGGCGTCCAGGAAGGCGTCCATCTCCTTGAACTGCTTCGCGCGCGTCGAGGCCGCCTCGCCGCTGCCGCAGCCCGGGTCGGTGGACTGGGCGTGCGTGCCCACGACGTGCGCCTTGGTGCCGTTCACGTCCAGCACGGCGTAGACGAAGCCCTTGTTGGAGTACGAGTCGGAGCCGCACGCGTCCTTGTAGACGTACTGCTCCTTGCGCTGGATCGGCCACTTGCTCAGGACCGTCACGCCGCCGTCCTCCGGCGTCACCGAGGAGTACGCGCCGCCGGTGGCGTCCCAGCCGGTCTTGCCGCGGCCCATCACCGGGGTCTGGTGCGGGTAGCGGTCCTTGGCGTCGGCCTTCAGCGCGTCCGACGAGGAGTTGTCGAACGCCTCCTGGAGGACGACGACGTCCTGCCCCTGGAAGAAGTCCGCCGCCGGTATGGCCTTGGCGCGGTGGTCCTGGCCCCAGTTCGGGTAGAGCGTCTTGCTGAACAGGAACGTGTTGTACGTGAGTACCTTGAGCGAGGGCGTCGCGGCGGACGCCTCGGCGGCGGACCTGTCGGCGGCGGTCGCGGACGGGGCGACGCCGGCGAGCGTGGCGGCGGCGAGGACGGTGGTGATCGCCACCGCGTGGGACCTGCGCGGCGCTGAGTGCGGCACTGAAACTCCTGAGGGTGGGGGCTGTTGCTGCTGTTCCGGCCGCGCCGGAAGCGGCCGTGGACACGGCGCCCGCACATCCAACCAGCTGTGATTACTTCTGGGGATACTTCACGTGAACACGCCGTTCGATTCCCTGCCCGACCCGCGACCTACAATCGCCTCACCGTGAAAGGGGACTTGGTGGACCGCGACATCCGCACGATCGACGACGTGATGAACCTCCTGGACGGCCTGTTCGCACCGGAGGCCGACCGCTGGACGACCGGCGGCGCCGCCTGGTGGGACGACTTCTACGCGGACCGCACCAAGCCCGTGCCGTTCTTCGTGGCGAAGCCGGACGAAAACCTCGTCTCGTACGTGGAGCGGGGCCTCGTCACGCCGGGCCGCGCGCTCGACCTGGGCTGCGGCCCCGGCCGCAACGCCCTCCACCTCGCCGCCCTGGGCTTCGAGGTCGACGCCGTCGACCTGTCACCGGCCGCCCTCGCCTGGGCCGCCGACCGCGCCCGCGAGGCGGGGGCCGACGTACGGTTCCACCAGGGCGACGCCTTCGCCCTGACCCAGGGCGAGTTGGCCGGACCGTACGACCTGGTCTACGACTCGGGGTGCTTCCACCACCTGCCGCCGCACCGCCGCGTCAGCTACCTCGCCCTCTTGGACCGCGTCCTGGCCCCCGGCGGCCACTACGCCCTCACGTGCTTCGCGGCCGGCACGGCGGGCATGGGCTCCGAGCTGCCCGACGCGGACTTCTACCGGCAGTCCGCGCTGCACGGCGGCATCGCGTACGAGGACGGGTCGCTGCGGCGGATCTTCGGCGATCTGACGGAGGTCGAACTGCGCCGCATGCGCGACGAGCCCGCCGACTCCGCGCACTTCGGCGAGCCCTTCCTCTGGACGGGCCTCTTCCGCCGCGATCCCGTGAGCACGCCGACCGCCGGGGCCCGCTAGGTCGCACACGGCCTAGCCCCGCCGCACGAGCCGCACCTTGTCGACGCCGAGCAGCCCCGCGAGCGGCACCTTGGCGGTGGTCTGGCGTGGGTCGACCGTCAGTCCTTCGGCGCGCAGCATGTCGAGCAGCATCCCGGCCAGCGGCATCACCATGTGCCGCCCCCAGCAGCGTTCGGAGGCGTGGCCGAAGGGGAGGTAGCCGGGGTGGTCGTCGGGGTCGAGGGTGGCCCAGCGCCCGGGACGGAACACGTCGGGGTCGTCCCAGAGCGCCGGGTCGCGGTGGCTGAGCAGCGGCAGCAGCAGGACGTCGTCGCCCGCGCCGATGCGGGCGTCGAGGGCGGGGTACTCGGGGGACGCGTCGCGCAGGATGTTCCAGGAAGGGGGCAGCAGGCGCATCGCCTCGTACAGGATGTGCTCGTTCGGCTCGTCGTCGTCGAAGGGCGCCCCGAGCCAGTACGCGCTCGCGACGAGCGTGGAGACGGTGAAGCAGACGGGCGCCGCCGCCCGCCGGTACAGGCCCATCGCGTACCGCCGGTCGCTGTAGTTCGCTGCGTCGGCGGTCAGGCCCGCGATCTCGGTCACGGGCGCTCCCGGGCGGAGCCTGCCGGGCAGCGCGGCGCCGACGGCGATGACCGTCCAGGTCAGCTTGGGCGTCAGCTCCAGGGTGCGGTCCATGAGGATGCGCAGCCGGTAGGGGTCGGCGCCGAGGATCAGGTCGCGCAGGTGGACGTGGCCGACGTGTGGCCACTCACCGGTGAGGTCGACGTCCCCCGGCACGGGAGCGCGCAGCGCCGCGCGTACGTCGCGGCCTATCGCCCGCATGACGTTCGACGCCTCGGTGCGGTGGATGGAGCGTCCGTGCAGGGGCTTGAACGTCGGGCGTTCGTGTTCGGTGGCCGGCCGCTCGGCGAGGATGCGGTCGGTCAGCTCGGGTCCGGCGACACCCACGGTGTCGGCGTCCAGGCGGAACACGTCCTCGCCGCGGTGATCGCGCAGCAGGGCGTGGAGCCGCGGCGTGAAGACGGTGGTCCGGGTGGACCGGTCGGTACCGGAGAGGGGCATCGGTGGCCTCCAAAAGCGGGAGGCCCGCGTCCGGCGGCCGCTCGGGCACACCGGACACGGGCCTCGGCGGATGAGCGATTCGCCGGTTCAGTACCAGTGGTACCAGGCGTACGCCTTCAGGCTCTTCTCTCCGGTGATCCTCTTCTTGAGCGTGCGGACCATCTTCATGCACATACCTCCGGTCAATTCCGTTGGGTCTGACGGACTCGGACGAACGGAGCGTGCAAGGAACCGATCAACAACCAATAAACAGGGAAAGACCACGTGAGCGACGCGTGAGCGCGGCGTACCTCACAGGTCGGCGAGCGCTCCGTCCACCGTGGCGAGCAGGATCTCCCTCTCGTCGTGTACGCGACTGAGGACGCGCAGCCCGTAGTACGTGCTCTGCACCCGGCGGGCCACGGTCCTCGCGTCGCCGGTGGAGCGGATCTCGCCCGCGCGGCGCCCCTCCTCCACCACCGCGCACAGCTCGTCCTCGACCCGGTCGAAGCTGCGCCGCACCGCGTCCTTGACCCGCGGGTCGAGCCCGGCGGCCTCGACGGCGGCATTGATCGCGAAGCAGCCGCGCGCGTCCGACGCGTCGAGGTCGGCGTCGACGGCGTGGAGCATCATGGCGCGCAGCCGCTCCTTGGCCGGGCCGGGGCCGCGCAGGATCCCGACCTGTTCGGCGGTGGCGGTGTCGTGGTAGCGCTCAAGGGCGCGGAGGTAGAGCTGCCGCTTGCCGCCGAAGGTGTTGTAGAGGCTCGACGGGCCGAGGCCGGTGCTGTCGCACAGGTCGCGCGTCGAGGTGCCCTCGTACCCGTGGCGCCAGAACGTCTCCATGGCCGCGGTGACGACGCGGTCCTCGTTGAACTCTCGTGGCCTGGCCATGACCCCACAGTAAACGTTTTGGAACGCACTCACAAAACCCCCGTCTCCCGCGCCTCCCCCACCTCCCCGACCGCCTCGATCTCGATCAGCCACGCGGGATCGGCGAGCCCGGCGACCTGGACGAAGGACTCCGCCGGGAACGGCGCGACGTAGTGCTCCGCGCGGAGCCGGGCGAAGGTGTCCTGGTGGGCCATGTCGGTGACGAAGACCGTGAGCTTGACGAGGCGGTCCAGGCCCGAGCCCGCGTTGGTGAGGACCGTGGAGAGGTTGGCGAGCGCCCGCCGCGCCTGGGCCTCGAAGTCCCCGGCGCCGACCGTGGCACCGTGCTCGTCGATCGGGGCCTGTCCCGAGGTGAAGACGAGGTCGCCGACGCGGATGCCGAGGGAGATGCCCGCCGACTCGTACCAGTCGGGCTCGGCGGTGACGCGGAAGCGGGTGGCGCGGGATCGCCGCGCGTCGCCGCTCACGCCTCCGCCTTGGCGGTCTCGTGGGCGGCCACGGTCGTACGCGGGCCCGGCACCGTCACGCGTTTCGGCCCCGAACGCTGGAGACGCGCCGCCCACAGCACCCCGGCCGCCCCCGCGGTGGCCAGCGCGGCGCCGACCCAGGCCACCGAGGGGTAGCCGTACCCGGCGTCGATGGTCAGGCCGCCGAGCAGCGGGGCCACGGTGTTGCCGACGTTGAACGCGGCCGTGTTCGTGGCGCCGACGAGCGTCGGGGCGTCCGGCGCGAGGGTGAACACCCTGGACTGGAGGGCCGGGTTGGTGACGTAGCCGGCGAGGCCGAGCAGGAAGACCAGGGCGACCACCACGGCCGTCACGTGCGCCGTCAGGGCGAGCAGCGCGGAGAACAGGGCGAGGGCGCCGAGCCCGATGCCCAGCGTGGCGAGGGGCCGCGCCTCGCCCGTGCGTCCGCCGATCACGATGCCCACCATGCCGCCGACGCCGAACAGGGCGAGGATCACCGGCACCCACCCCTCGGAGACGCCGCTGACCTCGGTCAGGAGCGCCGCCAGATAGCTGAAGGTGACGATGACCGCCCCGAAGGCGAAGGCCGTGATGGCGTACGAGAGCCACAGCCGCGGCCGTGCCATGCCCCGCAGTTCGGCCCTGACCGAGGGCCGCTCGCCCTCGCCGCGGCCACCGGGGACCAGCAGCAGGGTGCAGACCAGGCTGACCACGGTGGCCGCGGCCACCGCCCAGAACGCGGCGCGCCAGCTGGAGTACTGGCTCAGCACGGTGCCCGCGGGGACGCCGACGATGGTGGCGAGCGTCAGCCCGCCCGCCACCACGGCCACCGCCCGCGCCTTGGCCGCCGCCGGGACGAGCGCCACCGCGGTGGCCACGGCGACGCCCCAATAACCGGCGTACGCGAGGGCGCTGACGACGCGTGAGACGAACAGGACGGCGTAGCCGGGCGCGAGGGCGCCCACCACATGGGCCGCGACGAAGGCGGCCTGCAGGGACACGAGCGCTGTGCGGCGCGGCCAGCGGAGCGTGGCGATGGCGAGCAGCGGCGCGCCGACGACCATGCCGATGGCGAAGGCCGAGATGAGCAGCCCGGCGTCCGGGATCGACACCCCCAAGTCTTCCGCCATGCCCGGCAGCAGACCGGACAGCATGAACTCCGATGTCCCTTGGGTGAAGATGCCGAGCCCCACTATGTACACCGCGAGTGGCATGGAATCGGTCCTCCCGATCAGACGTGACAAGACGTGCTCAGACGTACTGAGACGGTCGCTTTTGGAGCGTTCGCTTCAGAACTGACGAGTGAGGACGCTAACACATTCTGGATCGGACGCTTCAGAACCGGGCGAGGATCCGCTCCGTGGGGCCGGACTCCACGGCGCGGCCCGCCGCGAGGACGAGCAGCGCGTCCGTGCGGTTCGCCACGAGACGCAGGTCGTGGCTGATGAGGACGAGGGCCAGGGCCCGGCTCTCCCTGAGTTCTTCGAGGAGGTCCATGACCGCTCCGGCGGTCCTGTCGTCCAGAGCCGAGGTGACCTCGTCGCAGACCAGGACGTCGGGGTCGGCCGCCAACGCCCTCGCTATGGAGGCGCGTTGGCGCTGGCCGCCGGAGAGTTCGTGAGGGTAGCGGTCGGCGAAGTTCGCGGGCAGGCCGACGCTCTCCAGGAGTTCCAGGACGCGTGCGGGAACCTCGGCGCGCGTGGCCCGGCCGTGCAGCCGCAGCGGACGGCCGAGGGTGTCGCCCACCGTGCGGCTCGGGTTGAGGGTGCCGAGCGGGTCCTGCGGCACGAGCTGGAGCGCGCGGCGCTGGTCGCGGGTGCGGCCGTGGGCGGCGGGGTGGAGGCGTACACCGTCGAGCGTGACCGTGCCCTCGGCGGGCCGGTGCAGCCCGACGACGGCGCGTACCAGCGTGGTCTTGCCGGACCCGGAGGCGCCGACGATGCCGGTGCTGGATCCGGCGGTGACGGTGAGGCCGACGCCGTGCAGGACGGGGACGCCGCGGCCGCGGTGGGTGAAGGCCGCGGACAGTCCGGCGACGGCGAGCTTGGGGGTACTGCCGGCTGTGACGTGGGCGTCGGCCGTACGAGGACGGGGCGCCGACAGAGGTACAGACGGCGTCCCTTCACCGGACCCGGACAGGTCGACGACGTCGTCCGCCAGGCGTGCGACGAGGTCCGTGTCGTGGCAGGACAGGGCGACCGCGAGGCGGTGGTGGGCCGCCAAGTGCCGCAGCAGCTCGGCGATCTCGTCCCGCACCTCCGGGTCGAGGCCCGCGGTGGGCTCGTCGAGGAGGAGGACGGCGGGCCGCCGGGCCAGCGCCCTGGCGAGGGCCACGCGGCGCTGCTGGCCGCCGGAGAGCTCGCCCGTGCGGCGGTTCTCCAGGCCCTGGTTGACGGGGAGGCGGACCTCCTCCAGCTGGGCGCGGAGCGCCTCGGGGCCTCGGTCGACGGCGACCTCGGCGATGAGGCGGCACACCTTCATGCGGGGGTTGAGTCCGGAGCCGGGGTCCTGGCCGAGGTAGGCGATGCGGTGGCGGCGCAGGGCGCGCAGGTCGGCCGCGCCGAGTGCCAGGGGGTCCTGGCCGAGGACCTCGACGGCGCCGGCGGTGCGCCGGGCGCCGGGCGGCAGGACGCCGGCGACGGCGCGCAGGAGCGTGGTCTTGCCGGATCCGGAGGGGCCGACGAGCGCGGTGACGCGGCCGGGCCGCACCTCCATGCCGCCGCCCTCCAGCAGGAGCCGGCCGTCGGTGGCGGCGACGGTCAGCCCTTGGACGCGCACCGCCACGCCGGATGCGGGGACCTGCCCCTCGGGGTACCAGTCGGGCATGTGGTTCACGGGGCGACCCCCTGGGTCATAGCGGTCTCTTGCTTCACGGCGCGGCCTCTCGCTGTCACAGCGCGCTCACCCCTGCCCGACCGGCGCGCGGCACCAGCGCCGACGCCGCGAGGTTGACGCTCATGGCGAGGAGGCCGATGGCCAGGGAGGGCGCGAGCACCGCCCAGGGGTTGAGGACGACGCCGCCGGAGTTCTCGCGGATCATCAGCGCCCAGTCCGCGGCGGGCGGCTGCGGGCCCACCTGGAGGAAACCGGCGGTCGCCACGATGTAGACGGCGGCGACGAAGCGCAGTCCGAACAGGGCGAGCAGCGTGGCCCGCAGATTGGGCAGGACCTCGCGGACGACGAGGTGCCACAGGCGTTCGCCGCCGACCGCGGCGGCCTCGATGTACCCGGAGGCGGCGACGGGCGCGGCGGCGCCCGCGACAAGACGTACGGCATAGGGCACGCCCATCACCACGGCGGCCGCGATGACGGCGAACCGTCCGCCGCCCGGCCAGGACAGCGCGATGAGCAGGATGCCGAGGACGGCGGGCAGCAGCATGAGCACGTCGGCGCAGCGCTCGACGATCCGCCCGACGGTGGGCCGCAGCGCACCGACGGCGCCGAGCAGCGCGGCGGCACCGGTCACCAGCGCGGCCACCAGCAAGGAAGTGGCAATAAGCTCACGCCCCCCGGCGAGCAGCCGGCTCAGCACGTCCCGACCGAGCTGATCACCCCCGAGCGGCGCCTTGCCGCCGGGTTCGGCGTAAGGGGCGGTGACGGGCGCGTCGATGGCGTACGGCGCGATCCAGGGCCCGACAAAGGCGAGCGCGACGAGCAACAGGGCGGGCAGAACACGCAGAACGACACCACGCCGCGGCATACGCCGTACGACCCTCTTCGCCAAGGTGACGGACGCGGTCATATGCGACCTCCGGAAGCCCACGAACGTACGAGGTCCGCGAGGAGCAGCACGCCGGTGATGACGGCGCCGGTCACGGCGACGACTCCGGCTACGAGTGGGCCGTCCCGGTCGGTGACCGCGCCGGCGAGGACCGAGCCGATTCCCGGGTAGTTGAAGATGGTCTCCACCACGACGGCGCCGCCGAGCAGCATGCCGGTGGAGGTGGCGATGCCCGCCGCGATGGTGGGCAGCGCGCCCGGCAGCAGGTGGTGGCTGAAGACGCGGTGGCGCGGCAGGCCGTCGATGACGGCGCTCTCCACATGCGGCGCCTTGGCCTCGTCGGCGAGCGCGGCACGCACGATGCGGACGTTCCAGCCGATCTGCGGGATCGCGAGCGCGAGGACGGGCAGGATCAGCATCCGCCAGGAGGCGGGCGTCCCGTCGGCGTCGGTGAGGGTGACGGCGGGCAGCAGATCGGTCCAGAGCGCGAAGACGAGGACGAGCGCGACGGCGACGACGAACTCCGGCAGCGCGAGGATCCCGGTGGCGGTCGCGGAGACGGCCCGGTCCGTGGCGCCGCCCGGCTTCAGCGCGGCCCAGCACCCGAGGGCGAGCGAGACCGCGAGGGTCACCAGGAGCGCGAGACCGCCCAGGAGCAGGGTGTTGGGCAGCGGCTTGGAGAGGATGTCGGCGATGGGCTCGCCGCGCGCGGACGTGCCGAAGTCGCCGGTGGGCAGACCGGTCATCCACTCCCAGAAGCGGGCGAGGACGGGCCGGTCGAGGCCGAGGAGTTCGCGGCGGCGCGCCAGGTCGGCGGCGCTCTCGCCCCGCTCGGACGTGGCGTTGGCGGCGTCGCCGGGCAGGACTTCGACGGCGACGAAGACGGTGACGAGCAGGACGGCGAGCAGCAGCGCGCGGCGGGCGAGCAGCCCGGTCAGGCGCAGGGCCCCGGAGAGGAGGGGCCCGGCGGGCCGCGGCGAAAGGCCCGCGACCCGCTCGCTCACCGTGCCGCTCAGCGGGCCAGCCATGCCCGCTCGAGCTGGACACGTCCGTAGCCGGGCAGCTTGGGCAGGCCGTGCACGGGAGCGGCGGCGAGGTCGATGCCCTCGGCGACACCCCACAGGAGGTAGCCGGAGTCGTCGTGTTCGATCTGCTGGAGCCTCTTGAGGGCCTTGGCGCGCGTCGCCGCGTCCTTGGCGCCGATGGCCTCGCGGTAGGCGGCGTCGAACTTCTCGTTCTTCCAGGCCGCCTCGTTCTGGCCGGACTCGGACGCCATGGTCTTGCTGGCGAAGAAGATCACCGAGTCGTTGGTGCCCCAGTAGGTGGTGTAGAGGTCGGCCTTGAGCCACGTCTTGTCGTAGAAGGTGGCGGACTCCTGCTTGACGACCTGGACCTTGACGCCCACCTCGCGCACCTGGCTCGCGAAGAGCGTCGCGGACTCGGCGAGGCCCGAGATGTCCTCGGTGGTCAGCAGCTTGTACGTCTTGGAGGTGTCGAAGTCCGCTTCCTTCAGGAGGGACTTGGCCTTGGCGAGGTCGCGCTCGCGCTGCGGGATGCCCGATTCGTACGCGGGGTCGCCGGTGCCCATGATGTCGTTGCCGACGCTGCCGTAGCCGGACAGGACCTGCTTGACCATGGCCTTGCGGTCGACGGCGAGGCGCAGCGCCTCGCGGACCTTCGGGTCGGCGAACGGGCCGTCGCCGGCGCGCATGACGATCGGCATCGCCATGTCGTCGGGGCGGCGCACGACCTGGATGTCCTGCCGCTTCTCGGCGGTGCGGGCGGCGACCGCGCCGACGTTGGACGCGAGGTCGATCTGCCCGGCGAGCAGTGCGTTCGACATGGCCTGCGGGGACTCGAAGATCTTGACCTCGATGGCGTCGAGCAGCACCTCGCCGCCGTGCCAGTGCTCGTTGCGTACGAGGCGCGCGTTGCCGGAGCGGAACCAGTCGAGCTTGAAGGGGCCGGTGCCCGGCGCCTTGCCGAGGTCCTTGTCCTTGGTGCCCTTCTTCAGTACGAAGGTCGACAGGCGGGTGAGCAGGGGCAGTTCGGCGTTGGCGTAGTCGGAGACGAGGACGACGGTGTCCTCGCCCTCGGCCTTGATGTTCGCGGCCTTGATGCCGGGCAGCCGGGAGGCGCCGGAGGGGGTGGCGCGCAGACGCTTGAGGGACCAGACGATGTCGTCGGCGGTGACAGGGGTGCCGTCGTGGAACTTCGCGCCCTCGGCGATCTTGAAGCGCCAGGTCTTCAGGTCGGCGGAGGACTTCCAACTGGCCGCGAGCCGCGGGGCGGTGTTGTCCTTGGCGCCGGGCGCGGTGAGTGTGTCGTACACGAGGGCGATGACGAGGTAGTCGCTCTCGTTGGCCTGGGTACCGTGCGGGTCCCGGGTGATGGCCGAGGCCCGGCCGAGGGCGCCGACGCGCAGGGTGCCGCCCTTGCGGGGCTTGCCACCGCTCCCCGCCTCGGACGAGGACGAGGTGTCACCGTCCCCGGAGCACGCGGTGAGCAGCGTCGCCGTGCCCAATGCCCCGGCCGTCCACAGCACTTGGCGCCTGGTGATGTCCACGTACGTCCTCGTTCCAGTTCGGAGCGGCATGTCGAAGCGGTGGCCGAAGCGGTGGTCGAGCAGTGACCGAAGCCGCGGCCGAGCAGAAACACGATCGGAAAATCTTAGGGTTGCCTATCCTAATGGTCCCCGTTTGCGCAACCCCGCGCGCGGGCGGCAAGTGCGCGCCCCCCGCGCACACTTGCCGTCCGGCAGGTGTTGGTTCAACTATGAAATAACTAAGGTTTGCCTTACCTTACTTTACTGCTAGCGTTCGACTCGTCACCCGGTGATCGCACGACCGATTCCTCCACCAACTCGACGGAAACGGACCAATCTCGCGATGAGCACGGCAGCAGCCGCACCTGTCCGCCAGCTCGACCCCCACTCCGTGGGCGAGCTCCGCACCGCAGCTGAGAAGATTCTCGACGAATTCGAAACATCCGCGACATCTCCCCAACTGCTCGCGCGGGTCGAGCAGTCGGCGGCACGGTTCGGCGACACCCTGCGCCACCACTGCCGCCCCGTCGACACCGACGACGGCCTCTTCGTCCTGCGCGGCCTGGACGTCGACGACGCGGGCGTCGGCCCGACCCCGCCGGGCTGGGCCCACGCCGGAGACAGCGGGGCCGTCCACGACATCGCGCTGCTGCTGCTCGCGAGCGTGATGGGCAACCCCATCGCCTGGCAGGGCCAGCAGGACGGCAGGTTCGTGCACAACATCGTGCCCTCACCGGGCCACGAGTCCGAACAGACCGGCGCCAGCAGCGACGTCCTGCTCAGCCCGCACACCGAGGACGCCTTCCACCCCGGCCGCGCGCATCTGCTGATGCTGGGCTGCATACGCAACCACGACCGCGTCGCGACCACCGCGGCCAGCGTCCGCAAGGTGCGACTCGCCGCCGAGGACGTGGAGTTGCTCTCCCGTCCCGCCCTGCCGATCCTGCCCGACGACGCCTACGCCGAGGCCCAGGGCTACGCGGACGCCGCTCCCCCGCCGGTCCCCACGCTCTTCGCGGCCGAGGACGGGCTGACGCTGCGCTTCGACCCGGCGTACACGCCCGTGGAGCGGGCGGACGAGGCGTACCGGGCCGCGTACCGGCGCCTGGAGGACGAACTCGCCCGGGTCTCCGTCGCGGTGAGCCTGGACCCCGGCGAGGTGCTCGTCGTCGACAACGACCTGGTCGTACACGGCCGGGTGCCCTTCCAGGCCCGCTACGACGGGACCGACCGCTGGCTCAAGCGGGCCTCCGTGCGGGTGCCCGGGCGGCGCGGACGCCCCTTGGCCGAGGCCGACGAGCACGGTTACGGTCAGGCGGCGCTCGAAGCGCACGCGCACGCGCCCGCCGGCTGAACGCCCCTCGCCCGCGCCGCACGGACCGGAAGGAACGGACACCATGACCGGCAACACCTCCCCCAGTACCTCACCCAGC
Source organism: Streptomyces sp. NPDC003032 (assembly GCF_053591415.1). Lineage (NCBI taxonomy): Bacteria > Bacillati > Actinomycetota > Actinomycetes > Kitasatosporales > Streptomycetaceae > Streptomyces > Streptomyces sp. NPDC003032. The sequence goes on from NZ_JBSFTT010000037.1 coordinate 22,331, forward strand.
ACCTCCCCCGGTACCCCGCCCAACCCCGCCGAGGGCCGAATACCCGGCGACGACCAGCATCTGCGAGTCCTGTCGACCAGCGACCTCGCCGGCATCGACATCTCCCTCTCCGACGTGGTCTCCACCGTCGAGGGCGCCTACCGCACGCTGCACGCCGGCGAGTCGGACAACCCCCGCAAGCTGACCGTCAAGCCCAAGGACGGACACTCCGTCTCGTACGCGATGCTCGGCCGTGACGGCTCCCGCGACGTCGTCGCCATCAAGACCTCGTACAAGCACGGCCTGGACAAGGGGCGCGAGGAGCAGCACTACTACACCTCGCTCACGCTCTACGACGACGTGACCGGGCTGCCGGTCGCGATGATGGACTGCTCCCGCATCGGCTCGCTGCGCACCCCGGCGGTCTCCGCGCTGCTCGCCCGCGAACTGGCCGCGCCCGGCGCCCGCACCGCCCTGGTCATAGGGACCGGCACGCAGGGACGTCTGGCCCTGCCGTTCCTGCTGACCGCGCTGCCCGGCCTGGAACGGCTGCTGCTCTCCGGCACGCACCCCGACGGCATCCAGGCGGTACGCGACGAACTGCGCCGGCACTTCCCCGGCCGCGAGGTGGAACTGGCCGAGGACCTGCGGGCCGCCGCCGAGCAGTCCGACGTCATCATCGCCACCGCGGGCGGGCACACCCCCGCGGCGATCGAGGCCGCCTGGCTGAAGCCGGGTGCCCTGTCGATCCTGGTCGGCCACGGCCTCGCGCCCTCCACTCTGCACCGGGCGGACCGCGTCATCGCCACCAGCGAGGCACAAATGAACGTCACCGGCACGGACATGGCGGACGCCGAGGGCAAGCTGCCCGCGGTGAACGCGGAGTTCCCCCCGGTACTCGCGGGCGCGACCCCCGGACGCACCGGCGCGGAGGAACGGATCTTCGCGTACAACAGCGGCCTTGTCGTCACCGACATAGCCCTCGGCCACCGCTTCGCCCAGCTCGCGCTGGAGCAGGGGCTGGGGGTCGAGGTGGCGTTGTGGCGTTGAGGGGGGTGAGCGAGGAGGTCTTCTCGCCCCGGCTTCCCGCGCTGCCGGACCCCGCGACCGACGCGGTGCTCGGCTGCGGGCTCGTCGAGGAGCTTTCCTACGCCTTCGGTGGTCCCTTTCACTTCCTGTTGCCGGACGCCTTTGATGCCAACCTGCGGGCGATGCGGGGGGCGTTGGAGGACGCAGATGTGGACGGGTTCGTCTACTACGCGAAGAAGGCCAACAAGGCCGCCGTATGGGTCGAGCGGTGCGCGGCACAGGGCGCGGGCGTCGACGTCGCCTCCCTCGGTGAGCTGCGCGAGGCGCTCGGCCATGGCGTGCCCGGCGAGCACCTGATGGTCACCGGTCCCGCCAAGGGACCCGACCTGCTGAGGCTCGCGGTGCGTCAGGGCGCGCTGATCGCCGTGGACGCGCTGGACGAACTCGACGCGCTCCTCTCCCTCGTGGGCGGCGACGGCGCCCACGGTGTGACGCGTCCCGCACGGGTGCTGCTGCGCCGCCTGCCCCCGGGCCAGCCGCACAGCCGCTTCGGCCTGACCGAGGCGGAGCTGGCGACCGCCATGGACCGCTGCGCGCGGGCGGGCGAGGCCGTCCTGCGCATGGAGGGGTTCAGCTTCCATCTCTCCGGATACGACATCGGGGCGCGCGCGGAGCTGGCCGCATCGCTCGCCGAACTGTGCCCGAAGGCACGCGCCCTGGGGCTGCGGGCCGACCGCGTCAGCGTGGGCGGCGGACTGCCGATCAGTTACGTCGGCGCCGACCACTGGCAGTCCTTCCTCGCCGCGCGGCACGACGGGCACTTCCATGCGCGCAAGTCCTTCAAGGACGGCGACTTCTACCCGTACCACTCGCCGGTCGCCGGCGCGGACGCGCTGCGCGCCCTTCTGGCCCACCGGACTGATGGGCGCGCTCTGGCCGACGTACTGAGGGACTTGGGCGTCCGGCTGCTGCTCGAACCCGGGCGGGCACTGCTCGACCGCGCCGGCGCGACCGTGTTCCGCGTGCAGGGCGTCAAGGAGCGCGCGGGCTATCGGCTGCTGACCGTGGACGGGAGCAGCCTGAGCCTGTCCGAGCAGTGGTTCGCCAGCGAGTATCTGCCCGATCCGGTACTGGTGCCGGGCGGGGACGGCGGAGCCGAGAAGCCGGGCACCGCCCAAGAAGCACCGAGTACCGCCGCCCAAGAACCGCCGGACGCCGCCGAAGAAGCACCGGGCGCCGCCCAAGAGACGTACCCCTCCAGCGTCGGCGCCGCGACCTGCCTGGAGTCGGACATGCTCACCTGGCGGAAGATCCCCTTCCAGCGGCGGCCGCGCGTCGGTGACCTATTGGTCTACCCCAACACGGCCGGCTACCAGATGGACTCCAACGAATCCCCCTTCCACGACCTGCCGCTGCCTCCCAAGGTCGTCGTCGACCGCACGGAACTGCCGCGCCCGCGCTGGCGGTTGGACCGCCACTTCACCTGACGCCCCTCCCCACCCCGTACAGGAGCACATCGATGCCCGGAGCCCTGCAGCGCCCCGCCGTGGTCTCCCACGTGTCCGACCTCATCGGCCGCACCCCTCTTCTGCAGCTCGCCACCACCGAGACCGGCAGCAGGCTGCTGCTGAAGCTGGAGATGTTCAACCCCACCGGCACCGCGAAGATCCGCATGGCCCGGCAGATGGTCACCGACGCCGAGGAGCGCGGCGAGCTGCGCCCGGGCGGGCGGATCATCGAGTCCACGTCCGGCAACACCGGCCTCGGCCTCGCCGTCGTGGCCGCCGAGCGCGGCTACACCTTCACCGCCGTCGTGGACCACCACGCCTGCGCGGACAAACTGCGCGCGATGAAGGCCCTCGGTACGGAACTCGTGTACGTCGACGAAGGCAACGACGGCAGCGAGGAGCTGGCCACCGCCGCCCGCGAGGAGCTGGCCGAGGAGATGGCGCGCGGCAAGGACAACACGATCTTCACCGAGCAGCACAACAACCCGAGCAACGGCGTCGGCTACTTCCCCGTCGCCCACGAACTCCACGAAGCCCTGGACGGACACCTCGACGTGCTCATCGGCGCGGTCGGCACGGGCGGCGCCCTGTGCGGCACGACGCGTGAACTTCGTAAGCTCATACCGGAGTTCGCGACCGTCGGGGTCGAGCCCAAGGGGTCGATCGCGTTCGGTGGGCCGGCCCACGACTACTACCAGTCGGGTACGGGCACCCCCGAGGGCGCCGAGATCGGGGCGCTCGTCGACTTCGACCTGATCGACGAGGGCGTCAAGGTCGGGGACATCGAGGCGTTCGCGACGTGCCGCGCCGTGGCCCGCACGGGGCTGCTCATCGGTGGCTCGGCGGGCGGTGTGGTGTACGAGGCGCTCACCCGCCTGGCCGCGCTCCCCCCGGGCAGCACTATGGTCGCCCTCGTCAACGACGGCGGCGAGAAGTACCTGGACACCGTCTTCGACGACGCCTGGATGCACGCCCGCAACCTCCTCGATCCCGACGCGGAACGCGAGATCGACGAGCTCCTCACCAAGCTCCGCAGGAACTGATGACCTCGATGCCTCCGAAGCCCGACTCCCCCACCACGCCCGGCCCTCCCGGCACCCCCGGCCCTCCCGGCGCCTCGCAACCGGACGCGCCGCCCTCCGCGCTCGCCACGCTCCTCGGCGACAGCCGCGCGCTGGCCACGCTCGCCGTTCCGCTCATCCTCACCCAGCTCGCGCAGGTCGCGCTGACGACCACCGACACGGTGATGATGGGCCTGCTCGGCACCCAGGAGCTGGCCGCGGGCGGTCTCGCCATCGTCATCTTCAACCAGCTCCGCACGATGGGCGTCGGCCTGGTCACCTCGGTCGGCAACCAGATCGCCGCGGCGGCGGCCCGCGCCGAAAAAGCCGGGGCGGGGGGCGGGGAGGGAGAAGACCGCGACGAGGTGCGCGGCATCGTCCGCGCGAGCATGGCCGTCGCCACGCTCGCCGGAATCGCCGGCGCCGTCCTCATGATCCTCATCGGCCAGTGCCTGATCTGGCTCGGCCAGGACGCCGCCGTCGTCGACCGCACGCAGACGATGCTGCTCGCGCTGGCGCCCGGACTGCTGCCGTGCCTGTGGTTCCAGGCGATCCGCCAGTTCACCGTCGGCATGCGCCGCCCCCAGGCCCTGCTCCGCATCACGATCGCCTCGATCGCCGTCAACGCCGCCCTGAACTGGGCGCTCATCCACGGCACCTGGGGCCTCCCGAAGCTCGGCCTGACCGGCATCGGCGTGGCCACGTCCACGGTCTACCTGCTCTCCTTCCTCGCCCTGTACGCCGCCGCGAAGCGGGACGCCACCCTCGCCCCGCTGCTCACGCTGAACGTCACCAAGGCCGATCCCGCCGCGGTGAGGCGGCTCATCGGGCTCGGAGTGCCGATCGCGGCGACGTACGGCTCGGAGGCGGGCTTCTTCTCCGTGACCGCGCTGATGGCCGGGGCGTTCGGGCCCGCGGCGCTCGCCGCGCACACGGCCGTCAACCAGCTCGTCTACATCGTCTTCCAGGTCGCCGTCGGCCTCTCGCACGCCGCTTCCATCAACGTCAGCAGGGAGCTGGCGCTCGGCCGCATCGACGACGCGCGGCGCATCAAGAACACCGCGCTGGCATGCGCCGCCGCCGTCATGGCGGTAGTGGGCGTCGCCTACCTGACCGTGCCCCGCCTGGTCCTCGCCCCGTTCATGGACTCCGGCTCGGACCGCGCCCTGACGATCGCCACGCACCTTCTGATCGTCACCGCGTTCCTCCAGTTCTTCGACTGCGCGCAGAACATCGGCGTCGGCCTGCTGCGCGGCCTCGACGACACCAAGAGCGGCTTCCGCATCACGGTCATCGGCTACTGGGCCGTCGGCCTGCCCGCGGCCTGGCTCCTCTCCCACCCCCTGGGCCTGGAGACGGTCGGCATCTGGCTGGGCCTCCTCACCGGCCTCGCCACGACAGCGGTCCTGCTGCTGCGCCGCTACGGGACGTCGCTCGCGGCGAGAGAGCCGGCTGCGGCCGCCACCTGACGCCCGACCGAAGGGGCCCCGGCCCACGACTGGGCCGGGGCCCCTTCGCACCCTGGGCTCGCCCTCGCCGAGTTCAACGAGCACCAGGAACAGAAGGGGCGGCGGAAGTCCGGCACGCCACACCCGCCCGCTGGACCAGTTCCGCGAGAACCATCAGCGGGACGTAAGCCACGCTGCGAGCCCGCTTCCAGTCGCCGTGGCGAGGGCTGCCACAAGCCATCCAGGCACGCGCTGAATGATCAAGTGCAGTCCGCCGCAGCGCAGTTCGAACGCGGGACGACTCGCGGTCTCTGGGGTCATGCCCCAAGTGAAGCACTCCCACCGGGGGGTGCGTCACGAGCCGCTTGTGTACAAAACGAATTCTGTCAATTTGACACTCTGGACAAGTCGATGCCACGAATTCACTGCTGCGCCCACCATGCCACCCCGACTCCGCCCGCTGTAGTGATCAGCGAGACCAGCCACACAGGCACGCGCTGAAGGGTCAAGTGCGCCCTCCGCACCGCAGTTCCAAGACCGGCGGTGGCGTGGTGTCCGCTCTACGGCTCATGTCGGTGTCCTCACGTCGGGCTCTGCTCGGCTTGGGCCTCCATGACCTCTGACTCCTGTCGCGCGCCGTTGCGTGACGCCGCTGGAGAAGGAGAGTCGACGCGGTACGTGGGGGCGGTGTGCGGCTGGTATCGCGCTGGTCACGTCGACGCCGCTGCGCCCAGGCGTCAGGGGGACGTAGATATACATGGCCGGCGAATAGCCGCGGGTGGATCACCACGCAGATACCCAGGACGCGCCCCCTGCCCCGCAGACCCCGCCCCCCCAGCCGAGGCTCCGCCGGGAACCTGACCACAGCGGTGGACTCGTCTGGGAAGTCGTCATCGTTCAGCGGGTGGCCGACGACGTTGCTGCGAAGCCGGGCGAGTTCGTACGCGATCGAGCAGTCGACGGCGGTGTTGGGGAGGACCGAGCACATGGTCGGGGCCTTTGGTCCACGGCAGTCGGCGGTGCGTCGGCGGTGCACTGACAGACCACCGGGATCACCCTCGCCCCCTCGTCCCGGCCCAGCGCTTTTACGGGCGGCTGCCGCTGGACTCCCTCGCCTCGATACGCGCCGACGACCGCCCGTGCACGGCGGGCGGCGTCTGCGGCTCGCGGATGAGGCGGTCCACGAGGGCGGCCACTTCGCCGGGCGCGGGGAGTTCGATACGTACGCTCGTCAGACGCGGCCGCAGCAGCTTGCCGATGAGGAGATTGTCGGCGCCGACCACGGCGGTCTCTCGGGGTACGTCGACACCGGCGTCCTGCAGCGCGCGCATCAGCAGCATGGCGTACTCGTCGTTGTAGGCGAACACCCCGTCGAGACTCAACGCATGCCATCTCGCGGCCAGTTCGGCCGCCGACTCCTCGGTGTACGCGAGCGGCAGGGTCTCGATCCGCGCCCCCGGGAAAGCGGCGGCAGCGGCCCGCGCGCCCTCCAGGCGGGGCGCGGCGAACATCTCCAGGCCGCGTTCGGCGGGGACGACGACACCGACCCTGCGCCGCCCGCCCGCCAGCAGATGCGTGGTGGCCACGGCGCCGACCTCCCGCTCGTCCATGGCGATGCCGTGGGCGCCGGGCGCGGGCGGCGGGCCGTACGAGACGACGACCGAGGTGCCGGACCGCTTCAGGATCTCGACCGAAGCGGCATTGAGGGGGCTGCCCTGGGTGGCAAGGACCGCGGCGGGCCGCAGCTCGGCCCAGGCGCGGGCCGCCTCCAAGGGGTCCCGGCCCGCGCTCGCGCCGTGCAGCACGCCGGTGTACCCGTACTCCTGGAGCGCCGACTGGAAGCCCGCGACGAAGCCCGCGAAGAGCGGGCCGAACGCGGGCACGGTGTCGGCGGGCACGGCGATCAGGACGAGCCCGCTGGAACCGGAACGCAGAGAGCGGGCCGCCGCATGCGGGACGTAGCCGAGCTCCTCAGCGGCCTCGCGGACCCTTCTCTGCGTGGCCTCGCTGACACGGCCCGCCGCCAGGCCGTTGAGCACGTAGCTGACGGTGGCACGCGAAACACCGGCGTGCCGGGCGACGGACGCGCTGGTGGGCGGGGGCGTGACGGACGCGTCGCGCCCAGCGCGTGAGCTGCCGTTCATGCTGCCCCGCATCCTTTCACCCTTTCACCCTTTCACCCTTTCACAGCGGCTTTCTCGGTCGAGGGTCTGGCGGTATCGGTTCGTCCACTGCTAAACATTCGTTACACGTGTCAGGTTACACGTGTCATGACTCATTTTCGGTCACCGAGACCGACCGTCCGAGGAGGAGGAGGGCACCGTGGTCCTTTCCGCTCGTCAGGACCAGATTCCCCCGCAGGGTCAGCCCGACCAACCCGACCGCCGCGCGCCCCGTGGCCTGATGCCGCTCCTCATGCTCGGCAACACCGCGATGTACACGCTCTACATCGGCGTCGGCGGCGTCCTGCTCCCCCTGCAGATCGAGCAGATCGACGAGGCCCACAAGGTCGCGCTGCTCGGCCTGGTCAGCGGCGTCAGCGCGGTCTTCGCCACTCTCTTCAACCCGGTCGCCGGTGCCCTCTCGGACCGCTCGGGGCGCCGCAACCCGTGGATACTCGGCGGCGGCCTCGCCGCGGTCGGCGCGATGGCGCTGCTCGGCGCGGTCGACACGGTGCTGCTGGTGACCATCGCGTGGTGCGTCGGCCAGGCCGTCATGAACGTATTCCAGGCCGCGCTCACCTCGGTCGTCCCGGACCGGGTGCCGCTCTCCGCGCGCGGCAGGGCGTCGGCGGCCGTCGGCCTCGGCATGCCGATCGGCGCGACGATCGGCGCGCTGCTCGGTTCGGCCTTCGCCGACCGCGTCGGCACCGGCTATCTGGTGCTCGGCGCCTTCGTGGCGCTCTCGGCCGTACTCTTCACTTCGTTGGCCCGGGAGAAGCCGCTGCCCGGGGCCCGTTCGGCTGGGGCCGCGACCGAACGGGTCCCGCTCAAAGGCCAGTTCGCCGCGTTCCTCGGCGCCCTGCGCCATCACGACTTCCGCTGGGCCTTCATCGGGCGGGCGCTGCTCGTGCTCGGCTACTTCTGCGTCTTCGGCTACCAGCTGTACATCCTCCAGGACCACATCGACCTGCCGGCCGGCATCGAGCCCGAGGGCGCCGTCGCGATCCTCACGCCCGTCAACGCGCTCGCCATGGCCCTCTCCACGGTCGTCGGCGGCGTACTCTCCGACCGCCTCGACCGCCGCAAGGCGTTCGTCGCGCTCTCCGCGGTGATCTCCGCGGTCGCGCTGCTCATCCCGGCCGTCTCGCCGACCTGGACCGCGATGATCGTCTTCGCCGCGCTCAACGGCCTCGGCTTCGGCTGCTTCATGGCGGTCGACAACGCGCTCGTCTCGATGATCCTGCCGAGCGCCGAGGACGCGGCGCGCGATCTGGGCGTCCTCAACATGGCGCAGGCGGGCCCGCAGATCCTGGCGCCGTTCGCCGCGTCCGTGATCGTCTCGCTCTGCGGCGGCGGTCAAGGCGGCGGCTACACCGCGCTGTTCATCGCCGGGGCCGCGCTCTCCCTGCTGGGGGCGCTCGCCGTGCGGCCGATCCGAGGGGTGCGCTGACAGAGCCCCGTACCGGATCGTCCAAGATCGATCGATGTGTGCCGACCGGCTCACGCGAGAGAAAGGCACCACCATGAAGCTGCACACCCACGAATGGGGAACCGGCGACCGCGTCGCCCTCCTGATCCACGGCATCATGTCGGACCACCGCACCTGGCGGCGCGTGGGGCCCGCGCTGGCCGACAAGGGCTACCGCGTGATCGGCGTGGACCTGCGCGGGCACGGGGCGAGCGGGCGCGGCGCGTACGGCGCGGAGGTCTTCGCGGACGACCTCGTCGAGACGCTGCCGACGGGCGCGGAGCTGGCGATAGGGCACTCGCTCGGCGGAATGGCGCTGGCCCTCGCCGCCGAACGCCTCGCGCCCGCGCGGGCGGTCTTCTCCGATCCGGCGTGGGCGCTCGGTGGGGGCGAGGCGGTGGACCCCGCGGTGTTCGTCGAGTTCCAGGGGGCCACGCGCGCGGCGATCGCGAACTTCAACCCGCGCTGGGAGGAGGTCGACGTCGACATCGAACTCGCCACGCTGGCCGCCTGGGACCCGGACACCGCGCTCTCCCTCTCCGGCCCGTACGCCGTCGACCGCATCCCGGCCGGGCCCGTCGTGCCCTCGCTCGTACAGGTCGCGGACCCCAGCCCCCTCGTCGACGAGCCACTGAAGGCCGAGCTGACGCGGCGCGGCTTCGAGGTACGTACGGTCAAGGGTGCGGGGCACACCATTCATCGTGACGATTTCGAGGCGTTCATGGCTTCGTTGGAAGGGTGGGTGTGAGCAGAGCCGCTCGGAGCTGATGTGCGGTCACCGGGCCGGGGCGGGTGCGCGAGGGCGCCCGCCCCGAGGGACTCAGAGCAGCCGGGAGTAGACCGCGACCGGCAGTGGTGTGAATCCGGGCCCTGTGCGAAAACGTGCTCGCACAGCGTGGTGCCCACGTGGCGGCGGCGGTGCTCGGCCGAGACAGCGAGGATCGTGACGCTGCCCTTCCTGCGGGACGTTCGGGTGCGTGAAGCTCGGCGACCTGCTTGCGGTAGTCGTCGCGCCAGCCGCCGTGCTGGGTGGCGAAGACCGCTTCGCTCAACAAGGGGCGCAAGGAGGGGCGGCGACCGAGGAGAAGCGCCGTATTTCGCGGGCTTCGAAGCCGACTTCGCTGACGCCGCCGCCATGGACGCGGCGCGGACGTCGCCGCACGGCGAGCGGCTGGCCGCCGATGTCGCCAACTACGCCACGGGCGGTGCGGTCATCATCCACTATCCGGTGCAGGTCGGCACCGGCTGAGGGTAGGCCGGGACGCTCCGGGACGCGTTCGGTCGGCCGTTGCGGCCAGGTCCGGCTATCGGCGGAACGCCGTTCGCGGCTGCCGGTCCGTTGAGCGTCAAAGGGGGGCCCATGTCCTGGCCGGATGTCACGGTGGTTGATGCGTGCGTGCGGCGCGACGGCCGGGGCGGCAGCCCCGCGGCCGTCACCGATGACGACCCGGCGGCGACGGACGCGGACCGGCGTGCGGTCGCTGCTGCGGCCGGCACCTCGCACGCGGCGTTCCTCGGCCCGGGGCGGACGCCGGACGGTGGCTGGCCGGTCCGGGAGGCGTCGAAGGCGTCACGGGAGGCGAGGGGGCACGTCGTCGGCCCGGCAGCGGGCGGAGTCATCGAGTATCTCCAGTCCAGCCGGTGCTGCGGGCCGGGGGCCGGACGGCCGAGCGTTTCCGGCTGCTCGGCGACGCGCTGCGGGACGTGGAGCGTGCCTCCCGCCGGTCCACGCTGTCCGCGCTGCCCGGCGCGGTGGGGCGGGCTGACCCTCGCGGTACAGACGATGTTCACCGTGCTGCTGGTCCTCGGTGCCCAACTCGCGCTCGACGGGGACGTTGCCGGTGTGGCGGAAACCCTGACGCTCCTGGTGCCGGCCGCCCGCTGCGCGGATCCGCTGCTGTCGCCGGCGGACATCGGCGGCAGGCTCCGCGGGAAAAGCGGCGTAGCGGCCGCCACGGCGTAGTAGCTCGTCGTGGGTGCCCTCCTCCACGACCCGGTGCTAACCCCGGCACAGCCAGGGAACGATGGGGGCGTCCCAGCGCAGACAGGCAGCAGCAGGCAGGCCCGGCCCAAACGGATAGCGGCGGGACGGCCCCGGTGTAAACGGCCAGCGACACAGCCGCCCCAGCCCAGACGGCCAGCGACACAGCCGCCCCGGCCCAGACGGGCAGCGGCGAGTCAGCCCCGGCGCAGACGAGAAGCGGCAGGACGGCCCCGCACAGACGGGAAGCGACAGGTCAGCCTCGGCCCAGACGGGCAGCGGCGAGTCAGCCTCAGCACAGACGGGCAGCGACGGGACGGCCCCGCACAGACGGGAAGCGGCGAGTCAGCCTCGGCGCAGACGGGAAGCGGCAGGACGGCCCCCGCGTAGACGGGGAGCGGCGGGATGGCTCCGGCCCAGATGGGTGGCTGCGGGGCGGCCGTGCGAGCCGATAGCCTATTTATCGCATTCGCACACATATCGTCACCGTGTGATCACTTTCGTACGGAGACGCGCCGCGCTCTGCGCTCTGGGCGCTCTGACCACCGTCCTCGCCGGCTGCTCGTCCGGTGACACCACGGCGCCCCCGGGCCACCCGGGGCGCCCCGCCCAGGCGGCGGCGAACGCCTCCGCCTCGGCGTCCGCCCCGCCCACGCTCGCGCCCGGCCCCTCCGGCCTGACCCCCGTGTTCACCAACGGGTCCCGTACGGACGGCCGTACCGTCGCGCTCACCTTTGACGCGGACATGACCGCAAATCAGGGGGCGCGCGCGGCGGCCGGTGAGCGGTTCGACCATCCCGCGCTGGTCGCGACGTTGCGCCGGCTGAAGGTGCCCGCGACCTTCTTCATGACGGGGCGCTGGGCGGAGGAGTATCCGGACCAGGCCAGGGCCATCGGCGGGAACCCTCTCTTCGAGGTCGCCAACCACTCGTACAGCCACCACGCGTTCGCCCCTGGCTGTTACGGCCTGCCGACCATCCCCCAGGAGCGGATGCGGGCGGACATGGAGCGCGCCTTCGACGCCTTCCGCAAGGCGGGTGTCGAGCGACCCGCGCCGTACTTCCGCTTCCCCGGAGGCTGTTACGACCAGCAGGCCCTGCGCGCGCTCGCGCCCGGCGGCGTCACCGCCGTGCAGTGGGACGTGGTCAGCGGCGACGCCTTCGCCACGGACGCCGAGGCGGTGGCCCGGCAGGTTCTCGACGGGGTGCGGCCGGGGTCGGTCGTCGTCATGCACTGCACGCGCAGCGCCGCCCCGACGACGGAGCGCGCTCTTCGGACGATCGTGCCGAAGCTGCGGGAGCGGGGCTTCCGGTTCGTGCGGGTGTCGGAGCAGATCGGCTCCGTGCGGGCGGCGGCGCGGGGCTAGGCTGGGCGGTATGGCGGACGACGGCGACTACTGCGGGGTTACGGGTACGGGGGCGGGGCCGGGGGCCGCCTCAGCGCCGGCCCCCGGTGAAGCCGGCCCGGCGGAGGGCCCCTTCGCGGAGTGTGTGCTGTGCCAGGCACCCACCGAGTACGCGGAGTCCCACAGGGGCGCCACGCTCTGCCCGGTCTGTGAGTGGCAGGAGGCTCAGCGGGGGATGTGCGGGGGCTGAGAGTACGGCTCTGTCTGCCGGCCCGCGTCCGGATCTGCGCCGGGCAAACGGACGGGTGGCCCGGTGTGGACGGTGGGCGGCAGGTCGGTACGGATGAGGCGTCGCGTCAGTCTCGTCGTGCGCTGAGTGCGCACGCCGTCCAGGTTGCCGTCGTCGCTGCCGCCAGCGCCACCGCCAGGGACCCGAGTGGGTACGGTACGACTCCCTCCCGCGAACCCGTGGTCAGCGCCGTCAGGGCCGACTGGGCTGGGGAGCCCGTGGTGACCAGGAGGAGCAGGGCGGCGAGCAGCATCGTGGGTACCGCCCTTCCCGCGGAGCGCAGCAGCGGCCAGTTGGTGAGTGCGCCGACCGCCGTGCCGAGCAACGCGCTGACCAGCATCGCGATCAGTCCGGCGGCGCCCGCGGGGACGCGGGGCACGGGTAGTCGTCCGTTCGTGCTCTCGCCCTCGCTGATGACCGTGATGACGAGCACGGCCAGCGCACCGAGCGCGGACGCGGCGAGGAACGCGGCCAGCAGCGCCGCGAGATGCGCCCGCCCCGGCCCGGCCGCCGCGGCGGAGCAACTGCGCGCCGCGGGCGGCTCGTTGTTCGTGCATATACGCACCAGCCAGGCAGCAACGGGCAACAGCGCGGCGGCCGCGTAGGCGAGCGAGTCCAGGATGGGCTGCCCGCTCTGTACGCCGACGGCGAGGAAAACGGCGTACAGGATCACCGGAGCGAGCCACCGCTGCGAGCGCGCCAACAGGGCGACGTGGTAGTGGAGCAACGCGCTCATCGTCCGGCCGCCTGCCCGTCGTCTTCAGACGTCGCGGCCGCTTCCGGTCTCGTCTGGACGCCGCGCTCCACCGTCACCACATGCCAGGGTGGCCGCGCCGTCAGCAGTTCCCGGAGGATGAAGTCCGAGTGCCTTTCGGGGACCGTTAGCCGCATGGCCCGCTCGGCGGTCCCCTCGGCGGTCGCGGCGTCGGCCGCGGCGTCGGTCGCGACTACCACCGCGGCGACCGCGCCCGGAAGCTCCACACCCCGCGGACCCCCCGGACCCCCCGGACCCCGCGTCACGATGACGACCATCGACTCGCCCTCAGCCTCCGAAGGCCCGCCAACCGTACGCCGTTTGACTTCCGTATCGATCACCTCGTACGTCTCGTCCACCGCCCCCGCCAAGCGGCGCGGGTCGTGGTCCACAAAGACGACCGCGCCGCCCGCCGCCGTGCGCTCGGCGACCGCGTGGTCGAGTTCGGTGCGGGCGGCGGCGTCCAGGCCGGTCCACGCCTCGTCGAGGACGAGCAGGTCGGGTGCGGCCAGCAACGCCTGTGCGACGGCGACCTTCTGGCTGCTGCCCTTGGACAGCTCCGAGAGGGGCGTGCGCGCGTACCCGCCGGCGCCGAAGCGCTCCAGCCACCGCTCGGCGCTCCGCCCCGCCGCGCCCCGCGCGAGGCCGTGGACGCGGGCCATGTGCGTGAGATAGCCGATCGCCGTGAACGGCATGGCCGCGGGGAAGCGTTCAGGGACGAACGCCGTGCGCGGGCGTCCAGTCACCCGCCCCTCGGAGGGCACGTCGATACCGGCGAGCAGCCTCAACAGGGTCGACTTGCCGCTGCCGTTGGCGCCCTCCAGTCGTATCAGTGCGCCCGCTCTCATGCCGATGTCCACGCCGCGCAGCACCCAGGGGCCGCGGACGCCGTACCGTCGGCCCACCCCGCCCAGCCTCACCACGAGATCACGTTCCATGCGGGCCATCCTCGCGCACGGCAGCGCACGGCAGCGCGGGAGCGCGGGAGCGCGCACGGCCGCGCACGATCCTCACCTGGCAGACTGATCCCGTGAGCAGCGACGAGACGACCGAGCCCGACCCCGACCCCGACCCCGACCCGCAGAACGGCGCGAGCACCTCGCGCGACGAGGCCCCGCAGTTCGTACTGCCCCTCGTCGCCCGTATAGAACGCGCCGCTCCCCCGGCCCGCACGGATGCCCTGGAGACCGCGGCCCGCGCCGTCCTCGTGATGCTGAGCGACGAGCGTTCCCTCGGCGACGGAGAGTGGGCGCGGGCCATGCGGGACTGGCAGGACGCCCGCATCCGCAAGGTGGTCCGCCGGGCGCGCGGCGCCGAGTGGCGCAGGGCCGAGGCGCTGCCCGGCATCACGGTCACCGGCAAGTCGGCGGAGGTCCGCGTCTTCCCGCCCGTTCCGCTGGACGGCTGGCCCAAGGACCTGGCACGGCTCCAGGTCTCGGGCACCGACCTGGACGACCCCGAGCCCCCGGCCGACGCCGACCGGACGCACCCCGTCCTGTGGATGAACCCCGACGTCGACATGTCGGCGGGCAAGGCGATGGCCCAGGCGGGCCACGGTGCCCAACTCGCCTGGCGGGAGCTGGGGGACGAGGACCGCGCGGCCTGGCGCGACGCCGGTTTCCCGCTCTCCGTCCGCACCCCGGACGCCGCCGCCTGGCGCGCGCTCACCGCAAAGGGCCTCCCGGTGGTCCGCGACGCGGGCTTCACCGAGATCCGGCCGGGCACGGCCACGGTCGTCGCCGACCACCCGGCCCTGCACGGCCGGTGACGGCCGCCCGCCGACGTCCGCGCTCACCCCGATTCGCCTTACGACAGCCTTACGACAGCAGAGGAGGGACACCCCGGTGCTCACCGCCCCCAGGACTCCGCGGGAACGCCGGATCCGGCACGTCGTCTGGGACTGGAACGGCACGCTCCTGGACGACAACCACGTCATGCTCGCCTCCGTCAACGACGTCTGCGCCCACTTCGGCAGACCCCCCGTCGACATGCGGGCGTGGCGGGCGGCCCTCCGCAGGCCCCTGTGGCTCTGCTACGGCACGATCCTCGGCCGGGACGTGAGCGGAGCCGAGGAGTGGGCGGAGGTGGTACGCCTCTACCGTGCGGCCTACCACCGCCGCGTGGACGACTGCCGCCTCGCCGCCGACACCGAGAAGACCCTCGCCCGGGTCCGGGACGCGGGGCTGACCCAGTCGGTCCTCTCGATGTCGCTGCACGAAGACGTCACCGCGCAGGCACGGCGGTTCGGCGTGCACCGCTACGCGGACCGGATCGACGGCGTGCTTCCGGAGGCGGCCGGTGGCAACAAGGCCGGTCATCTCGCCGCGCACATCGGCCGGTTGGGGCTGAAGCCGTACGAGTGTCTGCTCGTCGGCGACGTCGACGACGACGCGGCCGCGGCGGACCAGGTGGGGACGGGCTGCGTGCTCGTCACCACCGGCATGACCTCGCCCGACGAGCTACGGGCGACGGGACGCCCCGTGGTCGGCAGCCTCTCCGAGGCGTTCGACGCGGGTGTCCCGAGGCGGGGAGAGCCCGAAGCGGCACAAGGGGCGTGACTCTCCCGGCCGACATTGCCCGTCGGCTGCGCATATGCGCTGTCGGCTTCCGGCGGGTCCATTTCGACGGATCGCCGTATTGGTCGCCGTGAAAACAGCTGGCCGGAGGTGTCAAGTCCCCGGTTCATGACGGACTGCCGCACGTTCCGGACCTCGCGGAGAGAGATTCGACATCCCGGCGCAGCGGATGTGGCAGCATCGCCAGGACTGGCGTCATCCGCTGTTCAGTTGGCGACGGAAACGATCCGTGGTGAAGTCGAGTGGAGGTCTCCCGCATGGTCCCGCAGAGGCGCACGAGCGCGCAGGCCCGGTTGTGACCGGCGGCGGCTCGCGGCTCGACGGGCGGGTCGAGCGGGGGAACCAGACCCGGCGCCTCGTACTGCGCCGCACCGTCGACATCGCCTCCGTCGAAGGGTTGGAGGCGCTCTCCCTGGGCCGTATCGCCACCGAGCTGAAGCTGAGCAAGAGCGGGGTCTTCGCGCTCTTCGGGTCCAAGGAAGAGCTCCAGCTGGCGACCGTCAGGGCCGCGGGGCGCATCTTCCTCGACGCGGTGGTGGAGCCGGCCCGGCAGGTCCCGCCCGGCATCGCGCGCGTGGAGCGGCTCTGCGCGGGCTGGCTGGAGTACTCGGAGCGCCGGGTCTTTCCCGGTGGCTGCTTCTTCTACGGGGCGATCGCCGAGTTCGACGCCCGCGAGGGCGCCGTGCACGACGCGCTGGTGCGCGCGAACCGTGACTGGACCGCGCAGGTGGAGGGCTGCCTCGCCGAGGCCGTCGACGGCGGCGGGCTGCGACCGGGCACGGACGTCCGTCAGCTCGCCTTCGAGTTCATCTCCGTCATGGAGACGGCCAACGCCCACGCGGTCCTGCACGGCGAGCCGGACGCGTACCGCAGGGCGGGTGTCGCCATCACGGACCGGCTGCGCGCCGCGGCGACGGATCCGACGTTGGTTTCTCAACTGCGCTGATCCCGAGCGCCTTTGTCGCCCGCTCGGAAGTTGGGGTTCGATGGGGAGAATTGACAGCACGACCGTTCGTTTAGTTTTAGGCTCGCCCCATGCCTTCACCGATCCTGCGTACGAGATGGAAGAACGGCCCGCCCGCTCCGCGCCCCACGGGCCCCGTCCTGGTCAGCCTCACCGAGTTCACCGCACTCCGCCACAGCCAGGCAGGCCCCATCGCCCTGGCGGGCCTGCGCCTGCGCCGCGGCTGGCCGCGCACGCCCGGGGCCGTCGGCATGTGGCTGTGGGCCGATCCGGTGCGCAAACGTTCGGGGTCCGTCTCCTTCTGGGAGGACGAAGCCGCGCTGCGGGCGTTCGTCGGGCGCCCCGACCATCTGCGCGTCGTGCGCGCCCACCAGGGGCGCGGCTCCATGCGCGCCACCTCCTGGCAGGCCGACCGGTTCGACACGGACAGCGCTTGGGCGTCCGCCCTCGCCCTGCTCGCGGACCCGGCCCCTTTCGAGGAAGCGGGCGCGTCATGACCGACCTCGCCGACGCCGCCGTCCGCGACCTCGTCGCCCTCGACCGCATCGCCGTACAGGAATCGCTCCGCGTCCTGGCCGCCGCCCGGGCCGTGGACGACTGGGAGCGGCCCACCCCGTGCGAGGGCTGGACGCTGCGCCGCCTCGTGACGCACATGACCGCCCAGCACCACGGCTTCGCGGCGGCGGCGCGCGGTGCGGGGGACGACCGGACGTACTGGATCGAGCACGACCTCGGCAGCGATCCGTTGACGCGTTACGAGGAGTCGGTACGGCATGTCCTCGCCGCCTTCGCCGAGGACGAAGGGCGCGCGCTGGAACGGGAGTTCGTGCTCCCCGAGCTGGACCGTCGTTTCCCCGGGCGCGTCGCGGTCGGCTTCCACCTCCTCGACTACGCGGTGCACGCGTGGGACGTCGCGAGCGCGCTCGGCGTCACCGTCGCGCTGCCCGGCGATGTCGTCGACGCCGCGCTCGCCGTCGCGCGCCGCGTGCCGGCGGATACCGGGCGGCGCTGCCCCGGCGCGGCGTTCGCGCCGCCCGTTCCGGTACCGCCGGGCGCCTCGCGCATGGACGAGACGCTGGCCCTCCTGGGCCGCGTACCCACCAAAGACGCATACGGCAACACATACGACAACGCGTACAGCAACGCGTACGACATCTCGCGCAGTTGAACGCCCCGCCCGTATCTTCCGTACTTCCCGGCATCACCGGCGGCACCGGAGCACCACGGGAGGCACCTTGCGGCGCGTCAACGGCACGGCTCTGATCATCGCGGCACTCGTCGCCACGCTGGGGGCGATCGCGTTCCCCGTGTGGTCGTACGCCGACCGCTCCGGCACCGGGCCCGCCAATCTCGCCGCCGGGTCCGTGGCCACGCAGTGGGGGCCGCTCTCGGCGGCCGACCGGGATCTGCTGGTCAAGGTGCGGCTCGCCGGGCTCTGGGAGATACCCGCCGGGCAGCAGGCCGTCGAGCGCGCGCCGACCGAGGCCATCAAGGAGGCGGGCGACCACCTCATCGTCGGCCACACCGATCTCGACCAGCGGGTCCGTATCGCCGCCGGGCGGCTCGGCGTGGAGCTGCCCAATCAGCCGAACGAGCAGCAGCAGGGCTGGCTCAGGGAGCTGACGGAGGCGAGCGGCGAGACGTACCAGCGGAAGTTCGCGAATCTGCTGCGCGTCTCGCACGGCAAGGTCTTCAGCGTGATCGCCCAGGTGCGCGACACCACGCGCAACTCCCTGATCCGGCAGTTGGCCACGGACTCCAACCAGACCGTCCTCGACCACATCACGATGCTGGAGGCCACCGGGCTCGTCGACTTCGACGGCATCGCCAACGGCGCCGCGTCGACCGCGACCGCGAGCCCCGCCGGGCCTCCGCCGCCGTCCGGCGCCACGCCCGCCGAGCCCGTGCCCGCCGGGCCGAGCGGCGAGGTGTCCACCACGTCCCGCCCCTCGCCGCCACCGCCCGGCCGGATCAACACCGGGCGGCCGGAACCTCAAATGTAGCTCTGAACGTCTCACCCTCGGGGTTCGTCGGACCCGCCCGGGTGAAAGACCTGGGGGCGGGGATCGGGGGGACCGGTCGGGGGACCGGGAGACCGGCGGACGAGAGGGGGAGCGAGCGATATGCAGCGTCTGGGGACCGGTATCGGCTGGCGGCCGGAGATCGCGGACGCCGTGGAGGCGATGCCCGGCATCGACTGGGTCGAGGCCGTCGCGGAGAACGTCTGTCCGGGGCATCTGCCCGACTCCCTGCTGCGGCTGCGCGAGCGCGGCGTGACCGTCGTGCCGCACGGGGTCTCCCTGGGACTCGGCGGCGCGGACCGTCCCGACGAGGGGCGTCTTACCGCGCTCGCCGAGCGGGCGCGGGCGCTGGGCTCGCCGCTGGTCACCGAGCACATCGCGTTCGTGCGGGCCGGCGGCGACCTCACCGCCACGCGGCCCCTCGAAGCGGGGCACCTGCTGCCGGTGCCGCGCACTCGGGACGCGCTCGCCGTGCTCTGCGAGAACGTCCGTATCGCGCAGGACGCGCTGCCCGTTCCGCTCGCCGTGGAGAACATCGCGGCGCTGATCTCCTGGCCGGGCGAGGAGATGACGGAGGGGCAGTTCCTGTACGAGCTGGTCGAGCGGACGGGCGTACGGCTGCTCATCGACGTCGCCAACCTCCACACGAACCACGTGAACCGCGGCGAGGACCCGGCGAAGGCCCTGGACGAACTGCCGGTCGAGGCCATCGCGTACGTCCATGTCGCGGGCGGCTTCGAGCGGGACGGCGTCTGGCACGACAGCCACGCGCACCCGGTGCCGGCCCCGGTCCTCGCGATCCTGTCCGACCTCGCCTCCCGGGTGACCCCACCGGGCGTCCTCCTGGAACGGGACGAGAACTTCCCCGAACCGGCCGAGCTGGAGCGCGAACTGAACGCGATACGGGCCACGGTGGACTCCTCGGGCGCCCTCCCCGCCCCGCCCGGTACAAGCGCGCCGATCGGCCTCCCCGCCGGGCCGGTCGACGCCCCGCCCGCCTCCGACGCCGCCCGGCAGCGCACCGCGCTCGCGCAGGCGGCCCTGCTGTCCGCGCTGGTCGCGGGGACTCCGGTGCCGGAAGGGTTCGACCACGCGCGGTTGAAGGTGCAGGGGCACGCGCTGGCCGCCAAGCGGGCCGATGTCGTCGCGAAGGTGGCGCCCGAGTTGCCGGGCATCCTCGGTGCGGCGTACCGCGGCGCCTTCCTCGCCTACGCGCGGTCCCGGCCCATGACGGGCGGCTACCGTCACGACGCGCTGGGCTTCGCCGAGCATCTGCTGCTCGCCGGGCAGCCTGAGGACGCCGAGGCGCGGCGGCGGTTGAGCGACTGGTGGCTGGAGCGTTCGGGGCCCGCGCCGCGCTCCCGGCGGTCCGCCGCCAGGCTGCTGCACGCCACCCGCCGCGTCCTGCTGAGGCGGTGACGCCATGAGCATCGCCGGCATGATCTACACGGTCCTCGTCTCGCTCGCCGCCGTGGAGCTGATCCGGGGCGTGGCGGCGGCCCGCCGCACCGGGTCCCCGTACCGGACCAGGCCCCCGCTGGACGCCGAGCACGGCGTGTTCGTGCGGGGCACACTGGAGGCCGCGTTCCTCTCCGGCGGCCCCGCCCGCGCCGCCGACTCGCTGATCGCGGGGCTGCACGAGGACGGCCGCCTGGTCGTCGCCGGGCCCGGCGTCGTCGGCATCACACGGCCGACGGCCAGGAACGCCGCGGAGCAGGCGGTCATCGATGCCCACACCGCCGCGCCCAGCGGCGCGCTGCACTGGCTGCGGATGGCCGTGATGCGCAGCGGGCCGGTGCAGGAGACGGGCGAGGCGCTCGCCGGCCGCGGTCTCCTGGTGCGGCCCGGAAGGCAGCGGAAGTGGCGGCGCTGGGCGGCGGTGCAGCTCTTTGCGGCCTTCGTCGGGTTCCCGGCGGCCTCCATGCTGACGATCGCCCAGTACGCGAACCCGGTGGATCCGGGGGAACTCGACCGGGTCACGGACGGCATCCTTCAACTGCTGCCCGCCGCCGCCTTCGGCATGGTGAGCAGCGTCATCTGCCTCTCCGTCACCTCGAAACAGCTCACCGTCGCCGGGCGGTACGCCCTGCGCGAGTACGCCGCCTCGGCACGTCACCTCACGGGCGCCGCCCACCTGGTGGCGACCCGCGGCCTCGCGGCGGCCCACCCCGACCTGCGCGCCCAGCTGGTCGCCGCCGCCCGGATCCGATCGGTCCGGCCGGTGGCTTCCAGGGACCCCTACCCGGCTCCGTACCAGTACCAGTACCCGATCCTGCCGAACGCGGGCTCCGGAGCCGCGGTCTGGTGCGCGGCGAGCGCCGGAGGCGGCTCGGCGTGTTCGAGCGGCGGAGGCGGCTCGGCCTGCTCCAGCGGAGGAGGCTCCTCCTGCTCAAGCAGCGGAGGCGGCGGGTCGAGTTGCAGCAGCTCGTTGTCCTCATCCTGAGGGTGCCCGACACGGTCGGCGACTCGGCGCGGACGTACGGCGACTGACGTACACCCCGCCGTAACGCACCACTCCCCACCCGGGGCGCACTAACGTGCGGTGCCGCAACAGGAGGCACCATGCGATTCCCGACCGTCAACGGAACCGGCCTCGTCGTCGCGGGCCTCGTCGCGACCCTGGCCGCGCTGCTCTTCCCCCTCTGGTCCTACGAGGACCGCTCAGGGACCGGCCTCGACAGACTCGACGCGGAGACGGTGTCGACCGACTTCGGGCCGCTGTCCGCCCTGGACCGGGACTTCATCGCCAAGGTCCGCCTGGCGGGCCTGTGGGAGCTGCCCGCCGGGCAGCAGGCCGAGGAGCGCGGGACCACGAAGGCGGTGCGGACCGCGGGCGAGCACCTCGTGGAGGGCCATACGTTCCTGGACGCGCGCGTACGTGAGGTCGCGACCCGGCTGAGCCTCGAACTGCCCAGCCAGCCGAGCGAGCAACAGCGGAAGTGGCTCGCCGAGTTGAGCGGCTCGCGCGGTGAGACGTACAACCAGAAGTTCGCGAACATCCTGCGCCTCGCGCACGGCAAGGTCTTCTCCGTGGTGGCGGAGGTCCGCGCGAACACCCGCAACTCGCTGGTGCGGGCGCTGGCCGACGACGCGAACACGACCGTCCTGGACCACATCACGGTCCTGGAGGAGACGGGCCTCGTCGACTTCGACGGCATCGCCCGGGACGCGGCGACCGCGGGCCCGCCGCCCCTCACCCGCTCCCCCGCGCCGCCGGGCCCGGCCGCGTCACCGGACCCGGCCGCACCGGTCACCCCGTCACCGACGTTCTCGCTGCCGCCCGCCGCGTCCCGCCCGAAGCCGCAGCCATAGCCATAGCCGTCCGCATAGTGAATAAGCCGTGGCGCGCGGCAGCGCGTTCGCATAGAACACCGCCATGCTCTGGGTCCCTCTGTTCCTCCTCGCCTGGGCCGTGACCGGCCTCGCCTGCGGGCGGCTCTGCCTGGCCGCGAGCCGCGCCGCCGTCCAGGAGACGGCCGCGCCGCGCGGGCACGAGCTCACCCTCTACGAGGCCGCGTTCCTCTCCGGCGGCCCCGACCGCGTCGCCGACGTGACGCTCGTGGCGATGGCGCGGGCGCGGCGGCTGCTGATCGCGCACACCGGCTGGGCGACCGTGGTCGACCCGGTGGGCCGCGACGAGATGGAGCGTTCGGTGCTCGGCGCGATCGGCCCGGCGGGCCAGTCGCGGATAGCCCCGATACGCCGGGGCGCGGCCACCGCCGACGCCGTGCGGGCGCTCGCGGACCGGCTCACCGCCGCGGGCCTCGCCGTCCCGGAGGGCGTCGGTTCGGGCGTCGCGGCCGCCGTGCGGCAGGTGCGGGCCGCGACGGTGGTGGTGCTCGCGCTCGGCGCCGCGGCGGTCCTGATGCCGGGGCAGGAGGGCGGGACGGCGGGGCAGGTGCCGGTGGCGGTCTGGTTCGGGCTGCCGCTGCTCATGTGCGTGGGCTGTCTGGTGATCGCCCGCGTCGAGGTCCATCCGTACACGCGGTGGGCGTCCCCCGCCGGTCAGCGGCTTCTGGGCGGGCTGTCCGCGCGCGGCGACCACCTCACCGCCGTGGCCGTGCGCGGGGTCCGCGCGGTCGCCGACCCGGGTCTGCGGGAGGCCTTCTCCCACCGGGGCGGACGGCGGGAGGCCGCGCAAGGGGGGCATTGAGCCGACACCGGCGGTCGGTGCTTTACTTCGCCGAATATCACACGAATCATCCCTTTTGTTCAAAGATCGCCTGGAACGTATGTCCGGACAAAAGAGGTGGAGAAGCGCGATGAGAGCAGCAGCCGCCCGCTATGGAACCGCCGGATCCCTGGTCCTGACCGCCCTCGTCGCCGCCCCCGCGGGAAGCGCGGGCGCCGCCCCGCCCTCCCCCGAGACGCACGGCACCGCCGTCGCCGCGCAGCGCGCCGAGGCCGCCGGGATCCGCTGGGGCACCTGCGCCAAGGCCGAGAGCCTGCCCCCTTCCGTCCGATGCGGCACGGTCTCCGTGCCCCTGGACTACGCCCGTCCCGACGGGAAGCAGATCAGACTGACCGTCAGCCGCGCCAAGGCCAAGCGGAAGTTCGCGGGCAGGGCCGTCGCGCGGCAGGGAGCGCTCGTCTTCAACCCCGGCGGGCCCGGCGCCTCCGGGATGTACTTCCCGCTGGCGGGCGTCATGCCGAGATGGAAGCACCTGGCCGCCGCGTACGACTTCGTCGGCTACGCCCCGCGCGGTGTCGGCCGCTCCGCGCCGCTGTCCTGCGAGGACCCGAAGAAGTTCGGCAAGGCGCCCACGCAGGCGCCGACCCACCCCGACGAGGCGTACAAGCGGGAGCGCGTCGAGCAGGCGAAGGCGTACGCGCACGGGTGCGCCGCCCGCAACCCCGGCCTGCGGCACTACACGACGCTGAACAACGCCCGCGACCTGGACGTGCTGCGGGCCGCGCTCGGCGAGCGGAAGCTGACGTTCCTGGGCGCCTCGTACGGCACCTACTTCGGGGCCGTGTACGCGACGCTCTTCCCGACGCACGTGCGCCGCATGGTCTTCGACTCGGCGGTCAACCCGGACCCGGCGCAGATCTGGTACCGCAACAACCTCGACCAGTCGCTGGCCTTCGAACGGCGCTGGGCGGACTTCCGCGCCTGGGTGGCCAAGCACGACAGGACGTACGGCCTGGGCGCGACGCCCGAGAAGGTCCTGGAGAACTACGAGAAGGTCCGCGCCGAGCTGGCCCGCAAGCCCGCGGGCGGCAAGGTCGGCCCGGGCCAGCTCCAGGCCGCGTACCTCAAGACCGGGTACTACGACGACTTCTGGCCGAGGCGCGCCAAGGCGCTCTCCGCGTATGTGAAGGGCGACCCGAAGCCGCTGATCGAGCAGGCCGCGCCCGAGCCGCGCGCGGCGGCCGAGGAGGAGAACGGCAACGCCGTCTACACGGCCGTCGAGTGCAACGACGCCTCCTGGCCGACGGACTTCGCCATCTGGGACCGCGACAACTCACGGCTCGCGCGCGTGGCGCCCTTCGAGACGTGGGACAACGCCTGGATGAACCTGCCGTGCGCCTACTGGCCCGCGCCCCGGCAGCGGCCGGTAGACGTGCGCGCGGCCGGGGGTGGGCTGGCCCCGACGCTGATCCTGGCCGCCGAGCGCGACGCGGCGACCCCGTACGAGGGGGCGCTGGAGCTGCACCGCAGGCTGGAGGGTTCGGTCCTGGTCACCGAGCGGGGCGCGGGCACGCACGGCGTCGGCGGCGGCCCGAACCGGTGTATCAACGGTCACCTGGAGGCGTACCTCTTGGAGGGCCGGCTCCCGGTGCGGCACGCGGCGTGCGCGCCGCGCCAGGAGCCGCGGCCGCAGTCCGGCGAGCGGGCGGCGGCACGTCCCAGGGCGCTCTGAGTCCCGGAGCCCCGGAGGGGGCCAGGGGGACTACGCCAGGCCCGCCACCAGCTCCGCCACGGACTTGCGGCGGCCGGTGTAGAACGGCACCTCTTCGCGTACGTGCATCCGGGCCTCGGAGGCGCGCAGGTGACGCATCAGGTCGACGATGCGGTACAGCTCGTCGGCCTCGAAGGCGAGCAGCCACTCGTAGTCACCGAGGGAGAACGAGGCGACGGTGTTGGCGCGCACGTCGGGGTAGCCGCGGGCCATCATGCCGTGGTCCTTGAGCATGCGGCGGCGGTCCTCGTCGGGCAGGAGGTACCAGTCGTAGGACCGCACGAAGGGGTAGACGCTGATGTAGTCGCGGGGCGTCTCGTCGGCCAGGAAGGCCGGGATGTGCGACTTGTTGAACTCGGCGGGGCGGTGCAGCGCCATGTTCGACCAGACCGGCTCCAGGGCGCGGCCCAGCTTGGTGCGGCGGAAGAGGTTGTAGGCCTCCTGCAGCTCGTCGGCGGTCTCGGCGTGCCACCAGATCATGACGTCGGCGTCGGCGCGCAGGCCGGAGACGTCGTAGGTGCCGCGGACCGTGATGTCCTTGGCGTTGAGCTGGTCGAACAGCTCCTGGACCTCGTCGGCGTAGCCGGCGCGGTTCTCGGGGAGCACGTCACGCAGCTTGAAGACGGACCACAGCGTGTAGCGGATGACCTCGTTGAGGTCCTTGGCCTTCTTGCCGGCGTTGGGGGTCTTGGCGGGGGCGTCGTCACTCATGCGGCTATTCTCCTCCGCCGCCGTGCAGACTCTGCACCGGGTGGCGGGTGAGCTGCTCCACACCGGCGAGATCCCCGGCCAGCTGGTCGACGGCCGCGTTGGCGCTCGCCACGCACGCGGGGATGCCCACGCCGTCGTACGCCGCGCCGCAGACCGCGAGGCCCGGCAGGGCGGCGACGTGCGCGCGGACGCGGGCCACGCGCGCGTGGTGGCCGACGGGGTACTGCGGGAGGCCGTCGTTCCAGCGGGTGACGCGGGAGGCGACGGGGGTGGCGGCAAGGCCGGTGGCCTCGCGCAGGTCGTGCCGGGAGACGGCGACCAGGTCGGCGTCGTCGCGGCCGAGGTCCGCCACGTCGCCGTACCGCCCGACGGAGGTGCGCAGGACCAGCAGCTCCGGGTCCTGGCGGTCGATCCAGCCCCACTTGCGGCTCGCGAAGGTGGACGCCTTGATGGTGTGCCCGTCGACGGGCGGGACGAGGAAACCGCTGCCTTCGGGCAGGTCGGTATCGGCGCGCTTGTAGGCGAGGGTGATCAGCGCCATGGAGGCGTACTCGACGGTGCGCAGCTCGGCGGCGGCCGCGGGCGACTCGGCGTCCAGGAGCTTCGCGGCGGCGGGCGCGGGCAGGGCGAGGACGACGGCGTCGGCTTCGTGGACACCGCTTCCGGTGACCACGCGCCAGCCGTCGCCGGTGCGGCGCAGCTCGGTGACCGGCGTGTCGGTGAGAATCCGGGCGCCACGCGCGCGTAGCGACTCGGCGACGGCGAGCGGCAGTTGGCCGATGCCGCCGTCGATGCCCATGAAGACGGGCCCGGTCTGCTGATTCCTCGCGGCGCGCGCCTGGATGTCGCGGACGCCGTCCGTGAGCGAGGCGTGCGTGCGGGCGGCCTCGAAGAGCTGCGGGACGGCCGAGCGCATCGAGATGCGGTACGCGTCCCCGGCGTACACCCCGCCGAGCAGCGGCTCCACGAGGCGGTCGACGACCTCGCGGCCCAGACGCGCGGCGACGTACTCGCCGACCGCGACGTCGTCGCCGATCTCGGTGGGCGGCAGCTCGCGGTCCCGCCCGATGCGGCGCAGGCCCTCGTCGGAGAGGACCCCGGAGAGGGCGGAGGCGTCGCCGGGCACGCCCATGACGTGGCCCTTGGGCATCGGGCGCAGGGCGCCCCGGGTCCAGATCGCGGCGGTCGCGGTGGCGGGCGGCTGGAGCCGGTCGGCGAGGCCCACCTCGCGGGCGAGGGCGACGGCCTCGGGGCGGCGGGCGAGCATCGACTCGGCGCCGAGGTCGACGCGGACCCCGGCGATCTCGTCGGCGAGCAGCTTGCCGCCGAGCCGGCCGGAGGCCTCCAGGACGGTGACGCGGGTCGTCGGACCGGTGGTGAGCAGCCGGTGCGCGGCGGCAAGGCCGGCGATCCCGCCTCCGATGACGACGGCGTGGCCGCTACCCGTACGTGTGTCCGTTTCGCGCATGCCTCCACTCTCTCAGACCGCCGAGTCCCGACCGTGACCGCATCGGGACCGGTCGGCAACCACCGTCGTGCCCCGCCCCGGCGTCGTAGGAGCATCACTGGCCACGTCCCTCGGGGGTACGTCGATGCACAAGTCCAGCAGGCCCGACCACCGCAGGTTCCGGCACCGCACGGCCCACGCCCTCTCGGGGCTGCTCCTGGCGGTGGCGCTCACGCTCACCGGGTGCAGCGCGGGCAGCGACACCGACAGCAGCGGCGGGGACGGCAAGGGGGTGAGCGCGGCCGACCGCCCCGCCGCCCCGGAGGGAGCCAAGGACGCCGCCGGCGCACAGTCCGGCAAGTCCGGCGCGCGCAAGCCCCCGAAGCCGACCGACACCCACATCATCCGCACCGCGACGCTCACCGTCCGGGTCAAGGACGTCCCCAAGGCGCTGGAGGAGGCCCGCGCGGCGGCCGAGGACGCGGGCGGCATCGTGGGGAACGAGAGCACCTCGCGCGACGGCGAGGGCCGTGAGCGCTCCCGCGTCGTGCTGCGCGTCCCGCAGGCCGCGTACGAGGATGTCCTCACCGCCCTCGAAGGGACCGGCAGGCTGGTCGACCGCGACGCCAAGGCGCGGGACGTCACCGACGAGGTCGTGGACGTCGAGAGCCGCGTCAAGTCCCAGCGGGCGAGTGTGGCGCGCGTGCGGGAGCTGATGGACGAGGCCACGAAGCTGAGCGACGTGGTCGCCCTGGAAGGGGAGTTGAGCACCCGTCAGGCCGATCTGGAGTCGCTGCTCGCGCAGCGGGCCTCGCTGAAGGACCGTACGGCCATGGCGACGATCACGCTGTCGCTCACCGAGCGGCGCCCGGAGAAGGCGGCCGCCGAGGACGACGACCCGACGCTCGGGGACGCGCTCACGGGCGGCTGGGACGCGTTCGTCACGGTGCTGCGCTGGATCGGGATCGCGCTGGCGGCGGTCCTGCCGTTCGCGGCGGTGGCCGCGCTGCTGCTCCTGCTGTGGCTGCGGACTCCGCGCCCCCGCCTGAGGCCGCGCGGTGGGCGGGCTGTAGGGAGCGGCGCGCCCGGCGACAACGAATCCGCGGGTGCGTCCCCCGCTCCGCCGACGCGGGACTGACGCGCCGTAGCGTGTCCGTATGAGCAGCACACGAGAGCGACTGGTGGTCATCGGAGGCGACGCGGCAGGCATGTCGGCGGCGTCGCAGGCACGCAGGCTCAAGGGCCCGGACGAGCTGGAGATCGTCGCGTTCGAGCGCGGCCGCTTCAGCTCGTACTCGGCGTGCGGCATCCCCTACTGGGTGGGCGGCGACGTCGACGAGCGGGACGATCTGATCGCGCGTACGCCCGAGAAGCACCGGGAGCGCGCGATCGACCTGCGGACGCGCACCGAGGCGCGCCGGATCGACGTGGCGGGCCGGCGTGTGCTCGCCCGCGACCTCGAAACGGACGAGGAGTACTGGACGGCGTACGACAAGCTCGTCATCGCCACCGGCGCCCGGCCCCTGCGCCCGCCGCTGCCCGGCATCGACGCCCCCGGCGTGCACGGCGTGCAGACCCTCGGCGACGGCCAGGCCCTGATCGACACCCTGACCCGCACCGAGGGCCGCCGCGCCGTGGTCATCGGCGCCGGTTACATCGGCGTCGAGATGGCGGAGGCACTGATCAAGCGCGGCTATGACGTGACGGTCGTCAACCGCGGCAAGGAGCCGATGTCGACGCTCGACCCGGACATGGGCCGCCTCGTGCACGAGGCGATGACCGGCCTCGGCATCGAGATGGTCAACGACGCCGAGGTCACCAAGATCCTCACGGGCGACGGCGGTCGGGTCCGGGCGGTGGCCACGGAGGACGCCGAGTACCCGGCGGACGTGGTGATCCTCGGCCTCGGCGTACGCCCCGAGACCGGGCTCGCCCGCGAGGCGGGGCTGCCGCTGGGCGAGCACGGCGGCCTGCTGACCGACCTCGCGATGCGGGTGCGCGGGCACGAGGACATCTGGGCGGGCGGGGACTGCGTGGAGGTCCTCGACCTGATGTCGGGACGCGAGCGGCACATCGCGCTGGGCACGCACGCGAACAAGCACGGGCAGGTCATCGGCGCGAACGTGGGTGGGGGTTACGCGACGTTCCCCGGCGTGGTCGGCACGGCGGTCAGCAAGGTGTGCCACCTGGAGATCGCCCGTACGGGCCTGCGCGAGAAGGACGCGCGGGCGGCCGGGCTGCGGTACGTGGCGGTGACCATCGAGTCGACGAGCCGGGCCGGTTACTACCCGGGCGCGGCCCTGATGACGGTGAAGATGCTGGCCGAGCGGCGCACGGGCAGGCTGCTCGGCGTGCAGATCGTCGGGCGCGAGGGCGCGGGCAAGCGGGTCGACGTGGCGGCGGTCGCGCTGACGGCGGGGATGACGGTGGAACAGATGACGGCGCTCGACCTCGGGTACGCGCCGCCGTTCTCGCCGGTGTGGGACCCGGTTCTGGTGGCGGCGCGCAAGGCGGTGGCGGCGGTACGGGCGGACACGGCGCCCAGTTGAAGCGGCGCCGACCGAGGCAACTGCTCATGATGCGCAAGTACTGAAACGGGAGAACAAGCAAGAGCGCGCCCCTCCCGCGCCCCCGAACACGCCCGGTTCTGCGCCCCCTCCGCCGACGCAGAACGCGCTTACCGCGCAGGTCAGCACGCGCTTGCTGCGGAGAAGCGACCGCCCGGCACTCTCCCCTCGTTGGCTGATTCCGGGCGGTTCGGGGCGCACTTGTTTCGCACGCCGTGGGAGCCCGCCCACGATCGGCGCGTGTAGCAGCCACCCATCGGCAGCACGGGAACCGGCGACCCCTCTGAGCGGCCACGGCCTCCCCGGAAGCTTCACTTCCGGGGAGCCTCACGCTTCCCTCGGCCGCCATCGCGCACCCCTGGGGGTCCGCCATCTCTTTTCCGCCAAGGTTTCACAGGATCGGCACAGATCCCGCAGGTGGGCCGCACTATGTGACGCGTCAGAGCGGCACGGACACACACTGCGACAGGTGACCGCGCCGTTTGGGGGGCGGGCCGTGGGGTGGAGACACCCCCGCGGCCCGACCGTGGAGGGGACCACACACCGCATGAATCACACCGCGCGAGCGTCGGCTCTCGGCGCCGGCGCTCTGCTTCTCGCGCTCTCGCTGCCCGGCGCTCCGGCCTCGGCCGCCGAGCCGCCCCGCATCGATCTGCGCGTCCTGGTGGTGACCGACGGAGGCCCCGCCACCGCCGCGATCACCGCCGAACTGGACGGCCAGGGCACGCCGTACACCACCGTCGACCTGCGCCGGAGCGGGCGCCCCGTCATCGACAAGGCGTTCCTCGCGGACACTGTGAACGGCAGGGCGCGGGCCAGGTTCCAGGCGGTCGTCCTGCCGAACGACAACCCGTTCGGGGCCGGTTCGGCGGAGCTGGCCGCCCTGGCCTCGTACGAGCAGACGTACGCGATCCCACAGGTGGACGCGTACACCTACGCCCGCCCCGAAGCGGGACTGAAAACACCGGAGTTCAGCGGCTCACTCGACGGCGTGCGGGCCCAGGTGACACCGGCGGGCAAGGGCGGCCCGTTCGGCTACCTGACAGGCCAGGTGCCCTTCGAGGACAACTCGTCGACAATCGGCGAGAGTTACGGCTTCCTGGCCGAACCGGCGCCGGGCGCGGACTTCACCAGCTACGTGGACGCGCCGATCCCAGGCGGTTCTGGCCGGGGCTCGCTCGTGGGCGAGTACCGGCACGACGGGCGGCGCGAGCTGGTCGTGACGTTCGTCTACAACGAGCACCAGCGGCAGTTCCGCCTCCTGGCCCGGGGCATCGTGGACTGGCTGACGCAGGGCGTCCACCTGGGCTCGTCCCGCAACTACTTCGGCGTGCACGTCGACGACGTGTTCGGCGCCGACGACCGCTGGGACACCGAGCTCAACTGCACGCCGGGCGACGTGGACTGCCCGCCGGGCCAGGGCACGCCCGACCCGATCCGGATGACGCCGGACGACGCGGCGTACGCCGCCGAGTGGTCCAGGGGCCGTGAGTTCCCGCTCGACATGGCCTTCAACGGCGGCGGCAGCGAACTCCACCGCGAGGAGAACGGCGGCGCGGACCCCCTCGCCGACCAACTCATCGCCGATCGCGCCGACCACCGCTGGATCAACCACACCTACAACCACCCCTTCCTCGGCTGCGTCCAGGACGTCAGCGCCGTGCCGTGGAAGTGCGCGCGGAACGCGGACGGCAGCACGCGCTACGTCTCACGGGCCGACATCTCCCAGCAGATCTCCGGCAACCGCGCCTGGGGACAACGGGCGGGACTCCCGCTCAGCAACGGCGAGTTGGTGACGGGCGAACACTCGGGCCTGAAGGTGCTGCCCCAGCAGCCGGACGACAACCCCAACTTGAGCGGCGCCCTGCGGGACAACGGCGTGACCTGGCTGGGCTCGGACAACTCCCGGGACAGGGCCCAGCGCCAGGTGGGCCCCGCGCTGACCGTGCCGCGCTTCCCGATGAACGTCTTCTACAACGCGGGCCGCGCCGACGAGCAGGTCGACGAGTACAACTGGATCTACACCCGCGAGGCCGACGGCGGCAGCGGCGTCTGCGAGAACTCCCCGGTCGCCACCTGCCTGGAGCAGCCCCTCGACCTCACGACCGGCTACCAGGACCACATCGTGCCCGTAGAGTCGACGATCGCCCTCGGACACGTCCTGGCGAACGACCCGCGACCGCACTTCATCCACCAGTCGAACCTCGCCGAGGACCGCATCGCGTACCCCGTCCTGAACCGCGTACTCGACTCGTACGACGCGCTGTTCGCGGAGTCCACACCGGTCGTCAACCTGCGGATGTCCGACATCGGCGGCGAGCTGCGCTCCCGCGCGGCCTGGGACACGGCCGTCAAGGCGGGCCGCGTCACCGCCTACCGAGTCGGCGGCACCGTCACGGTCCAGACCCCCTCAGGCGTCACCACCCGAGCCACGATGCCGACCGGCACGGTGCAGCAACAGCTGCTCGGCACGACCCCGTTCGGCACGGCATACGCGGGCAGAACCTCAGGCAGTGCCTCCCCATCGCTCCTGCAGGACCGCATCACACTGACCCTGCCCACGGCACCACCGCCCGCCACAACGTCCCCCATCCGAGCCGAGCGCCAGAAGGCCACCAAGAAGCTCCCGCTCCCCTCAGGCGTGACGCAATACGTGAGGCCGGGCACATCCGGCGAACCACCACGCCACCTGCCGACGGACGGCTGACCCCCGGCGTCTCCCGAGACGGAGACCACCCGCCGAGGGAAAGCCGCGATGGCACCCGAGGGGACACGGCGGTATGTCCGCCCGGAGCACAGTGGTGCGGCGCCGGGCACCGAAGCAACGGGCGCCCGCGCCGAGATGGCGAGGACGGACATACCGCCGGGGCCCCGCCCCACGACGCACGAGGCGCCCCCGCCGGCCGGCGGCCCGCAGCCCCCACTGCCACCGCCACCGGACCGGCCGCCCCCTCACGCTCGCATCCACACCCGCGGAGCCCCACTATGCCCGACTCGCCCTCACCGGTACCGATACCGGCACCCCTGACCCCACCCTTCCCCACACCCGCGGCGCGAACCCGCGTCACCCTCCTGACCGAAGGCACCTACCCGCACAGCCACGGCGGCGTCAGCGTCTGGTGCGACCAGCTCGTCCGCGGCATGCCCGACATCGACTTCGGCGTCCTGGCCGTCACCGGCACCGGCCGCGAACCCCTCGCCTGGGACCTCCCGGCACACGTCGACGAGCCCGTCTGTCTGCCGATGTGGGGCCCGACCCCGCCCGGCCACGCCCCGCGAGGCCGCAGAGCGCGCCAACTGCACGCCTCCTACGAGCAGTTCCTCACCGCCCTGCTCGACCCGACCGCCGAGGACGGCTTCGCGCCCGCCCTGCACGACCTGGCCCGGCACGCCCGCGACGGCGCGCTCACCCCGGCCCTGCGCGCCGACCGAGCGGTGCGGGTCCTGGCCTCCGTGTGGAACACCCCGGGGCTCGCGGCAGCCGAGGCGAGGCCGACGCTGCACGACGCCGTCACCGCCACCGGCCTGCTCGAACACGCGCTGCGCCCGCTCGCGGCCCGCCCTCCCGAGCACGGCGTGGCGCACGCGGTGAGCGGCGGCATCGCGGCGATGCCGGGCCTGATAGCCCACCGACTACACGGCGTGCCCCTCCTCCTGACCGAGCACGGCGTATATCTGCGCGAGCGCTACCTCGGCTACCGCACAGGACCGTACAGCTGGCCGGTGAAGGCCCTGCTGCTCGGCTTCTTCCGGCTGCTCGCCGAGGAGACGTACCGCAGGGCCGCCCTGGTCACCCCGGGCAACCGCTACAACCGCCTCTGGGAGGAGCGCGGCGGCGCCGACCCGGCCCTCATCCGCACCGTCTACAACGGCGTGGACCCCGAGGCGTTCCCGCCCGCCGGGCCCGAGCCGCGGAACCCCACCCTGAGCTGGGCGGGCCGCGTCGACCCGATCAAGGACCTGGAGACGCTGATCCGCGCCTTCGCGCAGGTCAGGCGGGAGATCCCGGAGGCGCGGCTGCGCCTGTTCGGCGGTACACCGCGCGGCGGCGAGGCCTACCGCGAGCGGTGCGAGGCGCTGGCCGCCGAGCTGGGACACGGCGACGCGGTGGTCTTCGAGGGCCGCGTCGAACACATCAAGGACGCCTACGCTGCGGGCAGCGTCGTCATGCTCTCCAGCATCAGCGAGGGCTTCCCGTTCACGCTGATCGAGGCGATGTCGTGCGGCCGGGCCACGGTGTCCACGGACGTCGGCGGGGTGCGGGAGGCCGTGGGCCCCACCGGCCTCGTGGTGCCGCCGCGCGCGCCGGACGCCATGGCGCGGGCCGCGCTCGAACTGCTCCGTGACCCGCCGCGCCGGGCGGCGATGGGCGAGGCGGCCCGCCTGCGGGTGATCGAACAGTTCACGCTCCGCCAGACGGTGGACGCCTTCCGTGCGATATACGGAGAGCTTTCCGCCCATCAAGGCACCTGGTCCCGCGCCGGGTTGCCCCACCACGAGCCCCCCACCGAGGTAGCGGGATGAGCGGCCCCCTCCCCCTGCGCCCCCGCACCCGCCAGGACCACCACACGGACGACACCCTCACCCTGCGCCTGGCCCGCCCGCCCCGCACCAGCACGGACGGCGGCCCCGCCAGACCGCGTACCCGGGGCGCGCTGCGGCCGGCCCGGGCCGACGACCCCGTGGACCTCCTCGCGGCCCAGCTCGCCGAGGAGGCCGGGGCGGCCGTGCACCCCTACGAGGTCGCCGCGCTCCTGGAGTCGCAGGGTCTGACGGGCGACCGGATCCAGGAGACGTACGGGCACCCCGATCTGTTCTCGCTCGCCGAAGCCGTCTTCCGGCGGGTGCCTCGCAGCCACCCGAGGCCGCCCGCGCCGCCCGACCCCTGGCGGCCCGACCATCTGCGCTGCGCCCTGCGCGGCCTGCTCTTCGCGCTTCCCGGCACGGCGTATCTGCTGACGGAGGGCGTCTGGTCGGCGACGGCGGGGCTGCACGGCCTGATCGCCGCGGCCCTGGTGTCCTGGGCCTGGTCGCAGGCGCTGAGCCACCGGGCGTACGTACGGCTCGCCGCCGGGCGGCACGAGGCCGGGCGCACGCTGCTGGCGGGCGCCCCGCTCGGCATCGCGGCCGCATCCGGCACGGGGCTGCTGGTCGCGGGGCCCGGGGCCGCCGCGCTGTTCGCCGCGGGGCAGTCCTGCTATCTGGCGGCGGCCGGAGTGCTGCTGGTCCTCGGCCGCGAGAAGCTCCTCGCCGCCGCGCTGCTCCCGGTCGCCGCGGGTGCCGCCGCGCTGCCGTGGTGGCAGCCGCCGGAACCGCTGCGGACAGGACTGCCGCTGCTGACCGTGGTGTTGGCGTCGGCGGCCGCCGGGTACGCGCTGCGCTCGGCGCTGCGGGCCGCTCCGGCGCCGGCGCCCGCGCCACGCCTCGCGCATTCGGTCCCGTACGGCTTGTTCGGCCTGGCGGCGGGCGTGCTCACCGCGGTGGCGGGACACCAGGAGCCGTACGCCGTCATTGTGTTGACACTGAGCATGGGCCCCGCGGAGTGGCTGCTGCACCGCTACCGCGGGCTCGCCGTGGCGGCTCTGCACGCGTCGGCCACGTCCCGGGGCTTCCGGCTCCGTGCCGCCCGCGCGCTGGCCGTGTGCGGCGCGGCCTATCTCGCCCCGCTCGCCCTGGGCGCCGTCCTGGTCGGCGCGCGCCTCGCCCCGCTCCTGCTCCTGGGCGCCGTGCTCTGGCTCGCCCTGCTCCTCCAGGCGTTCGGCACGGCTTGGCCGTCCGCCGCACCCTGCCTGGCCGCCGCGGTCACCGCAACGGCGCTCCCCCTCACCGGCACCCTGACCGCGCCGGCCGCACAGCTCATCGGCTGTGCGGCCGCCGCCCTCGCGCTGCTCGCCGTCGCCGTCCACCAGCTGGGTAAACCGACGGCACACGCCTGAGCCGCCCCCACCGGCACCGCCGCGCACCGTCCCCCTCACTCATCACCCATCCGCCCATCCCCGATCGCCCATCCCCAGGAGCACCCATGACATCCGCACCGCTCGTCGCCGTCACCGGAGCCGAGGGCTTCATCGGCTCGCACCTCACCGAGGCCCTGGTCGCCTCCGGCCACCGGGTCCGCGCGATGGCGCAGTACAACTCCTTCTCGTCGTACGGCTGGCTGGAATCCCTCGCACCCGACGTCCTCGCCGAGGTCGAGGTCGTCCTGGGCGACGTACGCGACCCGGGCTCCGTCAGCGGCCTGGTCGCCGGCGCCGAGACCGTCTACCACCTGGCCGCCCTGATCGCGATCCCGTACTCCTACCAGGCCCCGCACAGCTACGTCGACACGAACGTCACCGGCACGCTCAACGTCCTCGAGGCCGTGCGCCACTTGGAGATCCCCCGCCTGGTGCACACCTCCACCAGCGAGACGTACGGCACCGCGCGGACCGTGCCGATCACCGAGGACCACCCCATCAACACCCAGTCTCCGTACGCCGCTTCGAAGGCGGGCGGCGACCGGCTCGCCGACAGCTACCACGCGAGCTTCGGGACGCCCGTGGTGACGCTGCGCCCGTTCAACACCTTCGGGCCGCGCCAGTCGATGCGGGCCGTCATCCCGACCGTCATCGGCCAAGTGGCGTCCGGCTCACGGCGGATCACGCTCGGCGACCTGCGCCCCACCCGCGACTTCACCTTCGTCACCGACACCGCACAGGCGTTCCTCGCCGTCGGCACCGCGCCCACCGGGACGGTCGTGGGCCGCACGTTCAACGCGGGCACCGGCGGCGAGATCTCGGTGGGCGACCTGGTGCGGCTCATCGGCAAGGTGATGGACACCGACCTCGACGTGTGCGAGGACGCGCGGCGCGTCCGCCCCGCCGCCTCGGAGGTGATGCGCCTGGTCGCCGACGCGACGCGACTGCGCGACGCGACGGGCTGGGCCCCGGTCCACGACCTGGAGCAGGGCCTGGCCCGCACCGTCGAGTTCTTCCGCGACCCGGCCCGCCTGGCCCGCTACAAGACCGACATCTACAACATCTGACGCCCCGACACGTCAAGCAACCCGCCCACTGCGCAAGGGAGAACGACCATGCACGCAGTCATCCTGGCCGGAGGCAAGGGCGTCCGGCTCCTGCCGTACACCACCTCGCTGCCCAAGCCGCTGGTCCCGATCGGTGACCAGTACGCGATCCTGGAGATCGTGCTGCGCCAGCTGGCGTCCGCCGGGTTCACCAGCTGCACCATCGCCATCGGTCACCTCGGCCACATCATCCGCGCCTACGTCGGCAACGGCTCCCGCTGGGGTATGCGCGTCGGCTACTCCACGGAGGACAGCCCGCTCGGCACGATGGGCCCGCTCCTGACGATGATGGACCGGCTGCCCGAGCACTTCCTCGTGATGAACGGCGACGTCCTCACCGACCTCGACTACGCGGACGTCCTGAGCCGCCACCGCGCCTCGGGGGCGCCACTGACCATCGCGACGTACGCGCGCGAGGTGCGCATCGACTTCGGCGTGCTCACCACCGAGTCGGAGCGCGTGGTCGCCTTCACGGAGAAGCCGAGCATCGACTACCGCGTCTCCATGGGCGTGTACGGGGTCTCGCGCGAGACGCTCGCCCCCTACACACCGGGCCTCCCCCTCGGGTTCGACGAACTGGTCCTCGACCTCCTGAAGTCCGAGACTCCGCCGCACGCCTACGAGTTCGACGGCTACTGGCTCGACATCGGCCGTCCCGACGACTACGACCGGGCCAACGCGGAGTTCACCACGCACCGCTCCCTGCTCCTCAAGGGAGCGTGACGAGACCGTGCGCATACTCGTCCTGGGCTCCACCGGATACCTGGGCGGGCACGTCGCCGAGCGGCTGCGCGCCCTGCCCGGCGTGCGGCTGCTCCGCGGCGGCCGCGCCCCCGTCGACGACCACCGGATCGACCTCGCCACCATCACCCCCGACGCGCTCGCCGAACAGCTGCTGCGGGCCGCGCCCGACGCCGTCGTCAACTGCGCGGGCGCGGTCGGCGGCAACCCGCTGCCGCTCGCCGAGGTCAACTCCCGCGGCCCCGCGGTCCTCTGCGAGGCCTTGCGGGACGCGGTGCCCACCGCGCGCCTGGTGCACCTCGGCTCGGCGGCCGAGTACGGCCCCGGCGGCGTCGGCGAGCGGACCACGGAGGACTCCCCCGCCCGCCCGGTCACCCCGTACGGCGCCACCAAGCTGGCCGGCACCCTCACCGTCCTTGACGCGCGGCTCGACGCCGTCGTGCTGCGGGTCACCAACCCGGTGGGCCCCGGGGCCTCCCCTGCCGGGCTGCCGGGCCGCCTCACCGCCGAGCTGACCCGTGCCGTCGCCCGGACCCCGCACGGCGCGGTGCGGGTCGGTGACCTGTCCGCGCACCGGGACTTCGTCGACGTACGCGACGTGGCGCAGGCCGTGGCGCTCGCGCTGGCCCTGCCGGGGCGGCTGCCGCGGCTGCTCAACATCGGCGGCGGCCGGGCCGCGCCGGTGCGCGACCTGGCGCAGGGTCTGGTGGCCGTCTCGGGCTTCACCGGGGACGTCGAGGAGACGCTCGGCCCGGTGGGCCGTTCGACGGCGGTGTCCTGGCAGTGCTCCGACATCACGGCGGCGGAGTGGGAGCTGGGCTGGCGGCCGCGGTTCACCCTGCGGGAGTCGCTGGCCGCGCTCTGGGCCTCGGACGGCGCCCCGCACCCGGCACCCGCCACCGGGGACCCGCGATGACCCTGCTGGTCCCGCTGTACGTCCATCCGGCCGCGGACCCCGCGGCCTGGCGGACGCTCGTGGCGGCCGCGCCCCAGCTGTACGGCGTCGTCCTGAACGCCGCCGACGGCCCGGGCGCGGCCCCCGACCCCGCCTTCGCCGACGCGTCGCGGGCGCTGCGCGAGGCGGGTGCGCGGGTCCTCGGCTACGTCGACACGGCGTACGGCCGCCGCCCGCCGGAGGCCGTCGCCGACGACGTGGACAAGCACCGCGCCTGGTACGAGGTGGACGGCTGCTTCTTCGACCAGGTCTCCCCCGGCCGCCGCGAGCTGCGGCACTGCCGGCGCCTGGTCCGCTCGGCGCGGGAGCGGGGCGCGCGGACGGTGGTGCTCAACCCGGGCGTGCACCCCGCGCCCGGGTACGCCCGCGCCGCCGACCTGCTCGTCACGTTCGAGGGGCACTGGTCGACGTATCTGCGGTCGTTCACCGTCCCGTCCTGGACGGGGCGGCACTCCCCCGAGCACTTCTGCCACCTCGTCTACGGCGTGCCGCCCGCGCTGGCCCGCCTTGCCGGGCGGACCGCCGCGCGGCGCGGCGCCGGGGTGCACTGCGCGGTGCCGGGGGCCGGGCCCAACCCGTGGACGCGGCCGCCGCACCTGCCCGACCCCGGGGACCTGCCATGACGTACCGCCGTTTCCCGGTCGCGCTCCTCGGCGTGGTCCTGCTGCTCGTCGGCTGCTCCTCGGCCGCGCGGGACGGCGGTGGCCCGGAGCGCTGGCGGCCGCGGCCGGGCACCGCGTGGCAGTGGCAGCTCGACGGCCGCGTCGACCCGCGCGTGGACGTCCCGGTGTACGACATCGACGGGTTCGAGAACCGCGCGTCGGACGTGGCCCGGCTGCACCGCGACGGGCGCCACGTCATCTGCTACGTCAATGCCGGCGCCTGGGAGTCGTTCCGCCCCGACAGCGGCGACTTCCCGGCCGCCGTCCTGGGCCGGGCCAACGGCTGGAAAGGGGAGCGCTGGCTCGACATCCGGCGGCTCGATGTGCTCCGCCCGCTCCTCGCGGAGCGCTTCGACATGTGCCGCCGCAAGGGGTTCGACGCCATCGAGCCCGACCTCCTCGACGGCTACCTCAACCGCACCGGTTTCCCGCTGAAGGCCCGCCACCAGCTGGCCTTCAACCGGATGGTCGCCCGCCTCGCGCATGAGCGCGGCCTGTCCGTCGGCCTGAAGAACGACCTGCCGCAGATCCCACAGCTCGTCGACGACTTCGACTTCGCCGTGAACGAGGAGTGCGCGCAGTACGAGGAGTGCGCCTCGCTCACACCGTTCGTGCAGGCGGGAAAGGCGGTGCTGCACGTGGAGTACGCCGTGCCCCGCGAGAGGTTCTGCCCGCAGACGCGCCGCCTCGGCCTCTCCTCCATGCGCAAGCGCCTGGAGCTGGACGGGTGGCGCGAGCCCTGCCCCGGCTGAACCTCGATGGGGCAGGGATCGTTTTCGGACATTCTTCAGACAGCGGTGCGCGTGTGGACGTACTCCACGAGTCGGGTCAGCGCCTCGGGGTCCGTGGTCGGCAGGACGCCGTGGCCGAGGTTGAAGATGTGGCCCTCCAGGCCGCTCGCGGCGGCGAGCACCTCGTCCGTCTTGGCCTCGACGGCCTCGCGCGTGGAGAAGAGGACGGCCGGGTCGAGGTTGCCCTGGATCGCCTTGCCGGGCCCGACGCGGCGCGCCGCCTCGTCCAGCGGCACCCGCCAGTCGGCGCCGACGACATCGGCGCCGGCCTCGCCCATGAGCCCGAGCAGCTCGCCCGTGCCGACGCCGAAGTGGATGCGCGGCACGCCGTACGAGGCGACCGCGTCGAACACCTTGGTCGACGCGGGCATCACCGAGCGCCGGTAGTCGGCGGGCGAGAGCGCGCCCACCCACGAGTCGAAGAGCTGCACGGCGCTGGCGCCCGCCTCGATCTGCACCTTCAGGAAGGCGGCGGTGATCTCAGCGAGCCGGTCGAGCAGGTCCGCCCAGAGCCGCGGGTCGCCGTACATGAGCGCCTTGGTGTGCTCGTGGTTGCGGCTCGGGCCGCCCTCGACGAGGTAGCTCGCGAGGGTGAAAGGCGCGCCCGCGAACCCGATGAGCGGCGTCGACCCTAGCTCGCCCGTCAGCATCCCGATCGCCTCGGTGACGTAGTGGACGTCCTCCGGCGTGAGGTCCCGCAGCTGGGCGAGGTCGGCGCGCGAGCGGATGGGGTGCTCGACGACGGGTCCGATGCCGGGCTTGATGTCGAGGTCGACGCCGATCGCCTTCAGCGGTACGACGATGTCGCTGAAGTAGATCGCGGCGTCCACGTTGTGGCGGCGCACCGGCTGCAGGGTGATCTCGGTGACGAGGTCGGGCCGCATGCAGGACTCCAGCATGGCGGTGCCCTCGCGGACCTTGCGGTACTCGGGCAGTGAGCGCCCCGCCTGCCGCATGAACCAGACGGGCGTGTGCGGCACGGCCTCGCGCCTGCACGCCTTCATGAAGGCGGAGTCGTACGTCGCTGCGTTCTGCCGGCCCTTGGGGCTCTGGCTGTTGTTGGCACTCACGCGGAAAGTCTCGCACGTTGACCGGGAACCCCCTCACGGGTGTCTCTCCCTGCGCGAAGGCGCCATTCCCCTTAACCTTCCCCGCATGGCTGCGGCTCAGGAACAACGGTCGGACGGCGCTGGAGAGATGGACGGTTCGGAGGGGAAGGTGGCGGATGCGGCTCCGCCGCCCTTCCGCGCGGCGGTCGAGGCGCTGCGGGAGGCACGGCTGCGGCCGGAGATCGAGATCGATCCGACGCGGCCGCCGCAGCGCCTCGCGCCGTACGCGTACGCGCTGGAGGCGGCGGTCGTGGACGGCGAGGAGGACCTCGCCGACGGGCGGCTCGTGCTGCTCCACGATCCGGCGGGGCACGACGCCTGGCAGGGCACCTTCCGGCTCGTCACGCTCGTACGGGCGGAGCTGGAGCCGGAGATGGCGGCGGATCCGCTGCTGCCGGAGGTGTGCTGGTCGTGGCTGACCGGGGCGCTGCAAGCGCGCGGGCTCTCGGTGGGGGAGGCGAGCGGCACGGTGACCCGTGCGGGGTCGTACTACTTCGGGGGGCTCGCGGAGCGGCCGCCCGCGTCCCAGATCGAGATCCGGGCCTCGTGGACGCCTCGGGAGGGGAGCGACGGGGTTCCGGACACGGGGGAGCATCTCGGCGCGTGGTGTGAGCTGCTCTGCCAGGTGGCCGGGTTGCCGCCGGTCGGGTCCGGTGCCGGGGACGGGTCCGTGGTGTCCCTGCCCCAGCGGCGGGGCCCGCTCTCGCCTTGACGGCTGCCCGCCCACGGCTCGTCCGCCCCGCGCTTGTCGCGGGGCTTTCTCGTGTCGCCCGGGAGGGTGAGGGTTCGGAATGGTCTTCGGGTGGTCGAGTGGGTGTCCTAATTGCCCCGATTGACACTCATCAAATCGTGATCATTCCCTAAAGGCTGGCGGGTTTGCTGCCGAAGAGGTTTGTGACCTTGAAAAGCATGGTTCGTCCCGGCTTCATCCCCGAGCCGGTCCCGTCCCCCCTCCCCGCTCCCCCCAGGAGGCCTGGTGTCCGTTCTCCTCGAGCAGCCCGCAAGCCTGGTCGCCTACCGCCCGAACAAGCCGACCGCCATGGTCGTCGT
This sequence comes from Streptomyces sp. NPDC003032, assembly GCF_053591415.1. Taxonomy (NCBI): domain Bacteria; kingdom Bacillati; phylum Actinomycetota; class Actinomycetes; order Kitasatosporales; family Streptomycetaceae; genus Streptomyces; species Streptomyces sp. NPDC003032. Next base: position 63,915 of record NZ_JBSFTT010000037.1, read on the forward strand.
GGCCGACCCCCGCGTCCGTTCCACCGTCACCCGTCATCTGTGGGCGCTCGGTGTACGTGACGTCATCGAAGCCTCGTCCATCGCGGAGGCTCGTCCCCGCATCGGCAACCCCCGTGACATCTGCGTCGCAGACGTCCACCTCCCCGACGGCTCCGGCCTGACGCTCCTCTCCGAGACCCGCGCGGCGGGCTGGCCCAACGGCCTGGCCCTCTCCGCCGCCGACGACATCGGTGCCGTGCGCAACGCCCTCGCGGGCGGCGTCAAGGGCTATGTCGTCACCGGCACGCGTACGAACGTCGGACTCCCCACCCGCCCCGGCGCCGCTCCGATCGGTTCGGCCGCCGCCCGAATGCACCGCCGCCCGCCGGGCGCCCCGAGCCACCCCGGCGGTTACCGCGAGCTGTCCGGCCGTGAGGTCGAGGTGCTCCGGCTCGTCGCCGAAGGCCAGTCCAACAAGGCCATCGGCGTCTCCATGGGCCTGTCCGCCCTGACCGTGAAGAGCCACCTCGCCCGGATCGCGCGCAAGCTCGGCACGGGTGACCGGGCCGGGATGGTGGCCGTGGCGCTGCGCACCGGAATCATCCACTGACTGATTTACAACCCTCCCCCGCCCGGGGGGGGGGGCGGGCGGGGGGCCGGGGCCCGCCGCCCCACAAACACCACAAACTTTGTCCACGCCCCCCATCCCACCCCACCAAAGAAAAACACAACAA
>NZ_JBSFTT010000038.1:0-63310 GCF_053591415.1 Streptomyces sp. NPDC003032
CTGGCAGCACTACGCACCCGGCGACCACTCACGGTGACCCCGAGCCCTCAACAGCTGAGGAATACGCGACTCCCGATTACGCGAGGTCGCCAGTTCACGCCCCCTCATGGTGTCCAGGTCGGCACCACGAGGCCCCGCTGGAGGCGCATGGGCGTACAGCGGCGTGCGCGTCGGTCAGTCCCGGTCCACGTGTTCCCGAAGGATCTTGCGGTTGGTCGCGTCGATGTCGAACGTCGTCTTGTTCCAGTCGTTGGTCGTCACGACATCGACAGACCACTTCGGCGCACCCCCGTCGGAGTCCTCCAGTTCAATGGAGCTGACGGTGCCCTTGGTCTTGTCCGTGGCGGTCTTCGCCGCCTGTTCGGCGGTCACGGTGGCCTTGCGGAGGCGGTCCGCCAGCTCGCGCTTGTCGTCGCTGTCCTGGTCCGAGTCGGCCCGCGCCTCGCCCGCCTTGCCGCTGACCGCGTCGACGTCGAGCTTGTGACTGGCTCCGTCGGCCGTCGCCACCTCGGCCTCCCACTTGGGGCTGTCCGGCGTCCCCTTCAGCTCGATCGAGACCGGCTTCGACTTGTCCACCGCCGCCACCGCGGTGCGCAGCGCCTCGTCGTAGCCGATCTTGGCCTTCGGGATGAGAGCCTTCCGCTCGCTCTGGTCGTCGGTGAGGGCGCCGTCGGTTGCCGACGGGGAGGGCGACGTCGCAGGCGTCCGCGCGACCTTGGCCGCGTCGGTCTTCGTGCCGCCGCCGTTGTCGTCATCGCCACAGCCGGTGAGCAGGGCCGCCGCCGCGGCCGCGGCGCACATCAGGCCGGTGCCCCGCGAGATGGGGTGGCGTCGACGCTTTGAAGCGGAGATGTTCCTGTTAGTGACCATAAGGGCACATTAAGCGAGATTGCCGTCCAGTGCCCGGAAAGAACCACCGCCGGGGTCAGCGAGCCGTCAGGGGGGTCTGCGAAGCTCCGGCCCGGTGCGTCCGACGCTCAGGGGTGGGGTCCGTATGCGCAGTGGCAGCAGTGGCAGCAGTGGCAGCGATCGCAGTGGTACCAGCAGCAGTGGCAGTGTCCGTACGCGTGGGTGGTCGCTCGTGTGGCTCCTCGTCACCGCGCTGTCCGTCGTGGCCGCCCTGCTGTCCGCGCGGACCGCGGCGGCTGCCGCTTCGGGGGCTGACACACCGGTCAACCTCCTCAACGTCCACAGCGGCAGGTGCATGGAGGTGGAGAACTCCTCCAGCGCCGACGGGGCGAAGATCCGGCAGTGGGACTGCGACGGCCAGCCCGGAGCGCGCTGGCTGCTGCGGCCCTCGGCCGCCTCGACCGACGCGGTCAACATCGTGAACGCGCACAGCGGCAAGTGCCTGGCCGTACGGACGGACGCGCCCGCGGGCGGCACATCGGCCCCGCGGGTCGAACAGTGGGGCTGCGCCGGCTCGCCGGGCGTCGACTTCGAGCTCGACAGCCGCGCGGACTCCGCCTGGATCCTCTCCATGACGACCTCACCGATGCGCTGTCTGGAAGTGGAGAACTCCTCCGACCGCCGGGGCGCCCCCATCGTGCTTTCGACCTGCGCGAACCAGAAGGGCGTCGCTTTCCAGCAACGGCAGGACCGCGTCGGCAACGACATCCGGCGCGACGACCTCTCCGCCCTCTACGGGTACGACAACGGGTCGGTCTCACTGTTCCGCTTCCCCACGAACGGCGCGGGCGGGTTCGAGATACCCGACGTGCCGTGGAGCTCCCCCACCGGCACCTGGGACTTCGCCCAGAGCCGGATCACCTCGGGCGACTTCAACGGTGACGGCCGCCGGGACGCGGCCCTGCTGCGCGGGCACGGCGACGGTTCCATCGCGCTGTTGACGATGCTCGGCACCGCCGACGGCGGGTACGCGGCCCCCTTCAAGTCGTGGGAGCGGCCACCGGGCAACTGGTGGGGCAGCCACGTACAGCTGACCGCCGGGGACTACGACGGCGACGGCCGCGACGAGGCCATGGCCCTGTACGGCTACGACGACGGCAGCGCCGCGCTGTTCCGCTTCGGCACCACTCCCGAGGGCGCCTTCCAGGTCCCCTCCACTCCCTGGAGAGCGCCCGCCGGCACCTGGGACTTCGCGCAGAGCCGGATCACCACGGGCGACTTCGACACCGACGGCCGACAGGACATCGCCCTTTTCAAGGGCACCCGGGACGCCGCCGCCGAACTGCTCACCCTCGTCGGCACCCCGGACGGCGGGCTCGGGGCGCCGCTGAAGTCCTGGCAGCGGCCGCCCGGCAACTGGTGGGGCAGCCAAGTGAAACTGTCCGCGGGGGATTATGACGGTGACGGCCGCGACGAGTTGATCGCGATGTACGGGTACGACGATGGGTCCGTCGCCCTGTTCCGGTTCGCGACCACCGCCGACGGCGGCTTCCAGGTGCCCACCGTTCCGTGGAGCGCTCCGGCCAGCACCTGGACGTTCTCCCACAGTCATCTCGTGTCCGGCGACTACAACGGCGACGGGCGGCGGGACATCGCGCTGTTCAAGGGAACCGTGGACGGGGCGGCCACGCTGCTCACCCTGTCCGGCACCGCCGACGGCAGGCTCGCCGGGCCCCTCACGTCATGGCAGCGGCCGCCGGGCAACTGGTGGGGCAGCCAAGTGAAACTTGCCTGAGTCCACGATTCGGGCGTCAGCAGGCGGCAGTACTTCTCCGCGGCGGGGTATACGGAGCTGTGCAGGATACGTTCGCCACCCCGTCACAGGAGGAGAGTCATGCCAGGAATGCTGACGAAGATCAAGCAGTTCGTCCGGAGCCCGCAGGGCCGACGCGCCATCGAACAGGCGCGTCGTGCCTCCGCCGACCCGCGGCGACGCGCCCAGGCCCAGCGGTTCCTGGGCAGGCTGCGCCGGCGTTGACGCCGGTGCCGTCCAGCGCTGAGCCGGTTGCCCGTCTCCCGAGTGCGACGCGGGCGTGCCCGCGGTCCACTGCTTGCGCGCAGGCCGGAAGGAGCCGATTCTCGTGGCTGAACAGGGCAAGGTCGTGGTGATCACCGGGGCGTCGAGCGGCGTCGGGCGGGCCTGCGCGCTGCGGTTCGCGTCCCGGGGCTGGTCGGTGGTGCTCGCCGCGCGGCGGGCCGAGGAGCTGGAGCGGGTCGCCGCCATGTGCCGTGAGCGCCGCGGAGCACGGGCGCTCGTGGTCCCCACGGACGTGACGGACACGCGGGCGGTCGATCACCTTGCCCAGCGGGCCGTCTCCGCGTTCGGACGGATCGACGTATGGGTCAACAACGCGGCGGTGGCCGCCTTCGGGTCACTGGAGGACATTCCGCCGGACATCTTCCGGCAGGTCGTCGACGTGGACGTCCTGGGCTGTGTGAACGGAGCGCGCGCCGCGCTCGGTGTGATGCGCGAGCAGGGCGGCGGCACTGTGATCAACGTGTCCTCGGTGGTGGGCGCGGGCGTCGTCCCGTACAACATCCCGTACGTCATCTCGAAGGCGGCGGTCCGGGCGCTGAGCGGCGGCCTGCGTCAGGAGATGCGGCTGGCCGGGCAGCACGGCGTTCACGTCTGCACCGTGCTGCCCGCGACCATGGACACGCCCTTTTTCCGGAGCGCCGCCAACTACTCGGGCCGCGAAGTGACCCCCATGGCGCCCGTGTACACGGCCGAACGAGCGGCGCGGACGGTGCTCCGGCTGACCCACCGACCACGGCGTGAGGCCTACGTCGGTCCGGCGGGCCGACTGCTCGGGATGCAGGCGAAGCTGATGCCCGGCCTCACGGAGCGCGGCCTGGCGCACCAAATGGACCGCTCCCACCTGTCCCGCGAGCACACCGCCGAACCGACCTCCGGCAACGTACTGCGCCCGCTTCCGGAGACGGCGGCGGTGGACGGCGGGTGGCACGGGCGCAGGCGCACGGTGATGAGGCGGCTGGGCGTCGGGACGGCGCTGGCCGTGGGCGCCGTGTGCGCGGCCAAGCAGCGGGCCCGGAACGGACCGGGACGAGCATAGGGCGGGCATAAGGCAATAGACCACTTGGCGTCGCCGAGCATCGCGGTGCGTCGCGGTGCGTCGCGGGCCATCGCGGTGCATCGCGGTGCATCGCGGTGCATCGCGGTGCGTCGCGGTGCGTCGCGGTGCGTCGCGGATGGTCCCGCCCCCCGACCGGGCGCGGGACCAATACACCGCTCGCCACCGACCATTGCGGCGGCCGGAAGGTCAGACGGCGGCGGGGAAGCGGTCCCAGACACGGTGTTCGCCCAGGAGCTGGGCCACTTGCTCCAGCACCCGCACGCCGCCGTCCGCGAACACCACGCCGGGCGCCGCGTCCGTGATCCCGGCCGCCCGGAGCGCTGTGTCCGCTCCTGCCCAGCCGCCGATCGCCTTGCCGTGGCGGAAGGCCTCGGACGCCATCAGCAGGACCCGCGGGTCGATGAGGCCGCCGACGTTGCCGGGGCTCGTCGGCTCACCGGCCTTGGCGTCCCTTGCTCCGTAGGCGTCGGCGCCGGGCGTCGGTGAGCCGGCCAGCAGGAGCGCGTCGAATTCGACCGACCGTGCGTTGACGAACGTACGCTGTACGGCGAGCGCGTCCTTGCCCGAGCCCAGCTGGCCGCCGGTGGGGGCGATGACGAGCGGGACCATGCCCGCGTCGAGCACCGCTTGGCGTACGGAGCGGATTCCGTCCAGATCGGTCGCCCCGTCGGTGATGATGCCGATGATCCGGCCCTGCACGGGCCAGGTCTTGCCGATCTGGGAGAGGGCGGGACTGGGCAGGGGGTCCCTCAGGGGGACGGTCGGCTGCGGTGCGGGGAGGCCGAGTCCGTCGGCGACCTGCTGGCACAGTTCCGGGTCGATGTTGGCCAGGACCTGGAGCGCCCGCTCCTTGATGGCCTGTTCGTAGCATTTGCTCAGCTCGAAGGTGTAGGCCGCGATGATGTGTTCCCGCTCCACGGGCGTCATGGAGAGCCAGAACATCCGGGGCTGGCTGAAGTGGTCCGAGAAGGACTCCGGGGCCTCCCGGACCTTCCTCGCGGCCGGTACCTCGACGGGGACCTCCACGTACGCGCCGTTGTCCGCCCCCGCGAGGAACGGGCAGCCGCCGTCGAGGGAGTTGGGCCGGTACGGCGCGGTTCCCGCGTGGACGGCGGTCTGGTGCATCCCGTCGCGCAGCATGTCGTTGACCGGCGCGTGGGTGCGGTTGATCGGGATCTGGGCGAAGTTGGGGCCGCCGAGCCGACTGATCTGCGTATCGAGGTAGGAGAAGAGGCGGCCGGTGAGCAGCGGGTCGTCGGTGATGTCGATGCCGGGGACGAGGTGGCCGGGGTGGAAGGCGACCTGTTCGGTCTCGGCGAAGAAGTTGGTCGGGTTCGCGTTCAGTGTCAGCAGCCCGATCGGCTGTACGGGGGCCAGCTCCTCGGGGACGATGTTGGTCGGGTCCAGCAGGTCGATGCCCTGGAAGGTCTGCTCGGCGGTGTCCGGGAAGACCTGGACGCCCAGCTCCCACTGCGGGAACGCCCCGGCCTCGATGGCGTCGGCCAGGTCGCGGCGGTGGAAGTCGGGGTCCATGCCGTTGGTGATCTGTGCTTCTTCCCAGGTCAGGGAGTGCACGCCGAGCTTCGGCTTCCAGTGGAACTTGACCAGCGTGGTCGCGCCCTCGCTGTTGACGAGCCGGAACGTGTGGATCCCGAAGCCTTCCATCATGCGGTAGGAGCGGGGGATCCCGCGGTCCGACATGTTCCACAGGGTGTGGTGCGCCGCCTCGGTGTGGAGGGTCACGAAGTCCCAGAAGGTGTCGTGTGCGCTCTGGGCCTGCGGGATCTCCCGGTCGGGGTGCGGTTTCCCCGCGTGGATGATGTCGGGGAACTTGATGGCGTCCTGGATGAAGAAGACCGGGATGTTGTTGCCGACGAGGTCGAAGGTGCCTTCCTCGGTGTAGAACTTGGTGGCGAATCCCCGGGTGTCGCGCACGGTGTCCGACGACCCGCGCGACCCCAGCACCGTCGAGAAACGTACAAAGACGGGTGTCTCGGCGTCCTTGGCCAGGAACGCCGCCTTGGTGATCTTCGCCGCCGTCCCGTACCCCTGGAAGATGCCGTGCGCCGCCGCGCCACGGGCGTGCACCACGCGCTCGGGGATGCGTTCATGGTCGAAGTGCGTGATCTTCTCGCGCAGGTGGTGGTCCTGCAGCAGGACCGGCCCGCGGGCACCGGCCTTGAGTGAGTGGTCGGTCTCGTACAGGCGGGCGCCCTGCGCCGTGGTCAGGTAGGCGCCGCTCTGGGCGCGCGCGGAGGCGGTGGCGCCGGTCGGCTTGCCTGTCGGGGAGACCGCCTCCGGGGCCTCCTGGTCGGGCTTCGGGGGCAGGGGCTCGTGCGGCGTGGTGGGCTCTTCGACCGTCGGGGGCTGCGGGGTCGGCGCTCCGGGGATGTCGTTGCGGTTCTCGTCACTCATGGTCGCTCCAGACGTGAGGGAGGGGGGTGTCACAGCCATGGCCTCAGGAGGGCGAGCCCAAACAGGCATACGTCCGTCCAGCCGTGCGCCTGAGAGCCGTGCGCCTCTGTGGGGAAGGCGTGCTGTGCGCCTGCCGCCCCGTGTGCCCGGGGGCCACGGGGCGAAACGGAGGACCTGAGCGGTCAGGCGGCCAGACTGGAGTCGTTCTGGGAGGCCACTCCGGCGAGCTGGGCGCGGGCCCAGGCGAGGGCCGCGTCGATGGTCCGCGTACCGGTGGAGACGCAGAGGGTGTACGAGACGTCGTCCAGCTGTTGGCGGACCGCCGCGGAGTCCTCCTTGGCCTGGAGGTCTCGGAGCATCGCGTGGGTTTCGAGCAGGGAACGCAGGAACGAGGTGTGGGGCCTGAGCACGGTGGTGATCCTTCCGTCCGGTGCGAGGAGACGCTGTTCTGCGGGGGGAAGCGTCGTTTGGCTGTCCCCTTGTGCCCCCTCGGACGGGCGGTATTCACAGAAACTTCGGGAGGGCCCATAAGAGGACCGATTGGACGAGAAGGCGCATACTTGAATGATTCAGAGGCTCGCGAGGGTCGGAGGATTCAATGATCGCTCTCGGAATCATCCTGCTTGTCATCGGCCTGGTGTCCGGCATCTCCATCCTGTGGACCATCGGCCTCATTCTGGTCATCATCGGTGCGGCCCTGTGGGTCCTCGGCTCCGTGGGCCACGCCGTGGGTGGCCGACGGCACTACTGGTAGCCGGGGCCGGCACCAGTCGTGACCGTCGGCCGTCCGGTGGGCGTCGGCCTCAGCGGCCTCGGCCCATCGCGAGGTCGGCGCGGGCCAGTTCCAGGCACTCGCCCACGAACTCCGCGTAGGAGGCGAGCACTTCGGTGCCCGCCTCCACCATGGCGTCGAGCAGCTGGGGCCGGTCGGTCAAAGCGGTCTCCAGCATGCGCCGGTCCAGGGCGATGTGGCCGACGTCCACGACGACGTGCTCGTCGAGGAAGGTGAAGCGCGAGGGGTCGTCGCCGATGGCGCGCTTGCAGTTGGCGACCAGCTCGATGGCGAAGCCGGCCGAGAGCTGCTCCATCTCGTACAGGGCGGCCACGGTGCACACCGGGTCCTCACCGCCACTGAGGCGCTCGAACAGGGCGTTGTACCGGGCGGCCGAGGCGAGCGCGGGGGCGTCCGCCAGGATGCCCTCGGTGTCCAGGACGGTGCCACCCTTGTCGGCCAGCAAGGGGACCATGGAGCGGGCGTCGTCGACCATCAGCCGGTCGTGGCCCGTCTCGCCACGGGCGTGCTTGACGAGCCCCTCGCCCACGGAGGCGTGGCCCGCGGCCCGGGACCGGGTCCCGGCGGTCTCGATGACGCGCTGCATGTCCTGAGTGACGTGCACGCCGTGCAGGCAATAGCGGTAGTGCCACTGCGAGAACAGCGTGGCGTCGATCTGAGGCGACCCCAACTCGCGGACGGCGGGGTGCTCGGCGAACCCCTTCCTGCCTGCCTCGGCGCGCGCTTCGTACTGATCCAACTGATCCAATACAGCGGCCATGCGCGATCTCCTCCAACTGACGGGAACCTGGCGGGCGTTACGGCCCTCCAGTGTGTGTTCGCCCCCTGACAGTGGACTGACGCGCGTCGGCGTGCCCCCCGTGCGACCTCGGACGATACGAACCAAGCAGACAGTGTTGGAGAATTGCCCTAAAATAGTCCAAGGGTGGGCGTCACTGGACATAGTGACGACGTCTTTCTCTATGAGGAGGCATAATGCTTGCTCAGCACACACCGCTTCTCGTCACCCCGACAGAAGCGACTGCGCTCGGAACGGCCATGGTGGAACCGGAGGCGGTTCTGAGCGACGCTCCGATCTACGCCCCTGAGGCGGCGGGCAAGCTCCTGGCGCTGCTGCTCGCCTCACCGCAGGAGCCGAAGGAGCCGAAGGAGCCGAAGGACAAGTGAGTCCCGATCAGTCGCAGACCGCGTACGCGACGTCAGCGGCTGACCTGGCTCTCCGTGCCCTTGATGCCCTCCAGGGCATCGGGGGCACGGCCCTGGTCGCCCAGTACGTCGAGCGCGCCGACGACCCCAAGGCGGCGCTCGCCGCCGTTCGCGTCGTCGGTGCCGACCTCTTCGCCCCCAGTCTGCTGGGCGACACGGTCTTCCATCCCCAGGACGCGGCTACCGTCGTACAGTCTTTCGATCTGTTCCCGCCCGCGGTGAGCACGCCTCCCGCGCCGCCGGAAGGGCCCGCCGAGCCGTGGCTCATCGCCTGGCGGGACTGGGCCACGGCCGCGCTGCTCGCCCGCTTCACCGACCCCGCCGACACGGGACTGGCCGGGGCTCTTCTGGCCCCTCAGCCCTTTGGCGCCCCGGTGCTCTCGAATACGGACACGGATACAGATACGGATACGGATACGGACGCCGGCACCGGCACCGGCACCAACACTGACACCGACTGGCAACACTGGTCCGTCCGTATGGGCCAGCTCTCGCCCCTCGCCCTGCCGGAGCTCGAAGGACCGGTGCACGACGCCGCCCGCGCCGCCCCGCTGGCCTTGGCGCGCGGCGCCGCCCGCGCGGTACTGCGCCGCGACTACCCCACCGCCGCCCGTATCACGCGCTGGCTCGCCCTGCTGGGCGCCGAGGGCGTGTCCTTGCCCTTCGAGCCGGCACCGCTGATCGAGCATCTGCGACTGCACGGCGGCGGTTCGCGGCTCGCGCTCGACGTCGCGATCTCCGGACGCCTGCTCGCATTGGAGATCCCATGAAGGCGTCCGTGACGCGGAACGCGCATCAGGTGAGCGCACAAGCCCTGGCCTGGCTCCACTCGCACCGCGAGCGTGGCGCGCTGCCCGCCGGCACCACCGCCGATCTCTGCGATCCGGACAGCGTCTACAAACCCCTCGGAGAGGCCGCGCTCGCCGCCTCGCTCGTGCTGCGCGAGTCGGCGGCCGGCAGCGCCGAGCTGGGCATGGCCCGCCAGCTGCTGGACTTCTGCTGGCGGCAGCTCGGCGACGGCGACATGCTGTACGAGCGGCTGCTGCGGTACTCGATGATGACCGATCCCTTCGAAACGTACGCGCCCTTCGCGCGCTGCGGCCTGCGCCACGAACCCCTTGAGCGGCTGCTCACGCACACCACCGCCCTGCGTTCGGTCCGGGGCGTCGAGATGCAGCCCAACCGCAGGCTCGCCGTCGCCAACGCGGCCCACGTCGTCGGCCTCGACCGGGGAGACCGCGCGTACGACTGGCCGAGCCTGACCCGCGCCACCTGGCTCGGCGGCATGCCCGAGCCCTGGCTCATCGACTGGATGACCGGCTACTCCCTCACCCACGCCGTCTTCCACCTCACCGACTGGGGCGGCTCGCCCACGGGGCTCCCGGACGACCTCACATCGTACGTACGTACATGGCTGCCGGTGTGGATCGACATCTGGGCCGAGATCGAGCAGTGGGACCTGGTCGCCGAACTGATGATCGTCGGCTGCTGTCTCAAGGAGCCGTACTGCGAGCCCGCCGACTGGGAGCGGCTCGCCGGGGTGCAGCATCCGGACGGTCTCGTGCCCCGTGACGGCGACCCGGTCACCGACGACCCCGATCAGCGGTTCGTGGCCCACCAGCACACCGCCGTGGTCGCCGTGATCGCCGGCACCCTCGCGGTCTCCCGCACCATGGGCGGGGCGAGCCCGCGGTGACTTTCCGCGGTCTCCCGCACGCGGGCCGGAGCGACGCGCCCGCCGTAGTGGCCCCCGGGAGCCCGGACTGGGCGGCGGACCTGCTCGCCGCCCTGCGTGGTGCCGCGCCTGGCGCGAGCACCGTGGCGCTCGCCGTCCGGCGCGGCCCCGAACGCGCCCTCCTCGCCACCGGGGAGACCGCGCTGCGCGGCGGAGCGCCCGCCGACCCCGACACCCGTTTCGAGATCGGTTCTCTCACCAAGACGTTCACCGCGTTGCTCCTGGCCGAGATGGTCGCGCGCGGCGAGGTCGCGTACGACGACCCGATCACCCGTTTCCTGCCCCGGACCGCCGCGCCGCACCTGCGGGGCTCCCCCATCACCCTCCTCCACCTGGCCACCCACACCTCGGGCCTGCCGCGCCTGCCCCCAGGCTTCCTGCGCGGCGGCGCGACCACCCGGTTCAACAATCCGTACGCCGGCTACTCCCCCGAAGCGTTCCGCCGCGCCCTCGCCCGCACGCGACCGCACGCGGCCCCCGGCATGCGCGTGCGCTACTCCAATTTCGGCGTCGGTCTGCTCGGCGATCTGCTCACCCGCGCCGCCCACGGCGCCGGTTGCCCCGATGGCCCCGATGGCCCCGGGGGCGCCTTCGCCCATCTGCTCGCCGCCCGCGTACTGCGCCCGCTCGGCCTGGCCCGCACCAGCTGCGCCACCGATCAGCCCCAGGCCACCGGGTACTGGCACGGCAGGGCGCGCCCCAGCTGGCAGATGGACGCCATGCCGGGCGCCGGAGCCGTGCGTTCCAGCGCCCGGGACCTGCTGACCGTCCTGGACGGCCTCCTCGACCCCACCAGCGTGCCCACGGGCGTCCCCGGCACGCTGCGGGCCGCGCTCGCCGACGTCACCGTCCCCCGCATCTCCCTGCCGCGCACCGGCAGACGTATCGCCCTGGTCTGGAACATCAGGCCGCGCCCCGGCCACGATCTGTACCACCACTCCGGCGGCACCCGGGGCTTCACGACCTTCGCGGGCTTCAGCCCCCAGACGCGCATCGCCTTCGCCGCGCTGGCCAACACCAGTCCCGCCGTGACCGGCGGCTTCATCCAGCGGGCGTATCTGGGTCTGTGGGCGCTCGCCCAGGGCGAGCGACTGCACCTGCCTTCGTGCGGGCCGGTCGCCTACAGGTGAGCCGGGCCGACCGGAGGTCGGGGAGCGACGGCTCCCGTGAAATCATCGGGGAATGTCTGACTTGATCATTGCCGCCTGTGACGGTGCGGCGAAGAAGAATCCCGGGCCCGCGGCCTGGGCCTGGGTGGTCGCCGACTCCGAGGGCCGCCCGCAGCGCTGGGAGGCCGGTCCGCTCGGCCACTCCACGAACAACGTGGCCGAACTGTCCGCGCTCGCCGAGCTGTTGGAGGCCACGGACCCGGCGCTGCCGCTCGAGGTGCGGATGGACAGTCAGTACGCGATGAACGCGGTCACGAAGTGGATCGCCTCCTGGAAGCGGAACGGGTGGCTGACCGCGGCGAAGAAGCCGGTCGCCAACAAGGACCTGGTCGTACGCATCGACGCACTGCTGCAAGGTCGCGCGGTGACGTTCCGGCACGTGGCCGCCCACCGCGTGGACGGCGACCACCTCAACGCGATCGCCGACGTCGCGGCCAGCGACGCCGCCACGACCCAGCAGCCCGCGGGCACGGCCCACGGCGCGCTGGAGATTCCCGAACCGCGTGCGGAGCGCATGACCGCCTCCCCCGCGAGCCGCACCCCCCAGAAGGCCGGCGGCCGCGCGAAGAAGGCGGGTTCGGGCGCCGTCATCAAGGCCAAGTTCCCTGGCCGCTGCCACTGTCAGAAGTCGTACGCCGTCGGGGAGAAGATCGCGAAGAACCCGCACGGCTGGGGCCACGTGGAGTGCCGGGACGCCGGCGACTGACGGCGCCGAGCCGTTTACAACGGTTCGGCAACCGACGTTTCCCGGCCACTCCGAGCGCATTAAACCTGCCACTTTTCGGGCAGGGGTTCTACTCGAACAGCCATCACACGGGAGGACCCGGAGGAGGGGCTCATGCGGACGCGGCAGACACGGCTCCATGACGTGCCGCCCGGGACGGCTGCCTTCGACAAGGAGCCCCGGACAGCGACCTTCGCCAAGGAGCCCCAAGCGGTCACCGACGCGCGGGACCTCGCACGCGACTTCATCGCCGGGCTGAGTCCCGCTGTGGGCGACCAGACCGCCGCGAGCATCGAACTGGTCGTCTCCGAGCTGGTCACCAACGTCGTACGTCATGCCCGTGGCGCCTTGTGCTCGCTCCGGCTGCAGGCGCGGACCGACGCCATAGCGATCACGGTCTCCGACGCGGACCCGCGACCGCCTCAGGAGCGGACTCCGGATCTCGTAGGGGGAACGGGCGGGTTCGGCTGGCCCATGGTGCGGAATCTGGCCGAGGCCGTGAGCGTCACGCCGGGCGCGACCGGCAAGACGATTTGCGCGGAGCTGGCGAGGAGTGCGTGAGCGGCCGCGTCCCTGTCCCACGAAGGCCGCGGCCGCTCAGCTCACAGGAGGCACCGTCCACTGACCATCCGACGGCGCCATCAGGTTGTCACCCCTGCACCCGTCGCCTGCCCGTCACGGAGACGCCCACACCTGCCGAACGAGCTGGGCTGAAACCGTCGTGAAACCTCCCTGAATGCGTCATGCCGCAACCTCTGCGGCATGACGACCACGACGACAGCGACATCGCGCCCACTCGCCATCGCGGCCAAGGGGCTGCGCAAGGCATACGGGGACAGGACCGTCCTCGACGGCATCGATCTGGCGGTGCCGGCCGGTACCGTCTTCTCCCTGCTCGGGCCGAACGGCGCCGGCAAGACCACCGCCGTGAAGATCCTCTCCACCCTCATCGGCGCCGACGCCGGTGACCTGCGCGTGGGCGGCCACGATCTGGCCACCGACTCGCAGGCCGTGCGGGCCGCGATCGGTGTCACCGGACAGTTCTCCGCCGTCGACGGCCTGATCACCGGCGAGGAGAACATGCTCCTCATGGCGGATCTGCACCATCTCCCCCGCCGCGAGGGACGCCGGGTCACCGCCGAACTCCTGGAGCGCTTCGACCTGGCGGAGGCCGCGAAGAAGCCCGCCTCCACCTACTCCGGCGGTATGCAGCGGCGCCTGGACATCGCCATGACGCTGGTCGGGGCCCCGCGGATCATCTTCCTCGACGAGCCCACCACCGGCCTCGACCCGCGCTCCCGGCACAACATGTGGGGGATCATCCGCGAGCTGGTGTCCGGCGGCGTGACCGTCTTCCTCACCACCCAGTATTTGGAGGAGGCCGACGAACTCGCCGACCGCATCGCCGTGTTGAGTGGCGGCAATATTGTCGCCGAGGGCAGCGCCGAGGAGCTGAAGCGGCTCGTCCCGGGCGGGCACGTGCGGCTGCGGTTCGCAGACCCGGCCGCTTACCGGGGCGCCGCCACCGCCTTGCGCGAGGTCACCCGGGATGACGAATCCCTCACCCTTCAACTCCCCAGCGACGGCAGCCAGCGCGAGCTGCGCTCCATCCTCGACCGGCTGGACAGCGCCGGCATCGAGGCGGACGAACTGACCGTGCGCACCCCCGACCTCGACGACGTGTTCTTCGCCCTCACCAGCAGCAGTCCGCACACCGACGCCCCCGTCGGCCAGGCCGAGGAGTCCGTCCGATGAGCGCCCTCTCCCTCGCCGTACGCGACTCGTCCACCATGCTGCGCCGCAACCTCCTGCACGCGCGCCGCTATCCGTCCCTCACCCTCAATATCCTGCTGACGCCGATCGTTCTGCTGCTGCTCTTCGTCTACATCCTCGGCGACGTGATGAGCGCGGGCATCGGCGGAGGCGGCGCCGACCGCTCGGCGTACATCGCCTATCTCGTACCGGGCATCCTGCTGATGACCATAGGCGCCACCCCGGCCGGGACCGCCGTGTCCGTCGCCATGGATACGACCGAGGGCATCACCGCCCGCTTCCGTACGATGGCGATCCACCGCGGATCCGTGCTCATCGGGCACGTCGCCGGCAGCGTGTTGCAGGCGGTCATCAGCGTGGTCCTCGTGGGCGCCGTCGCCGTGGCCATCGGTTTCCGGTCCACGGACGCGACCGCCCTGGAGTGGCTGGCGGCGTTCGGGCTGCTCGCGCTGGTCGCCATGGCGTTCACCTGGATCGCGGTCGGTGTGGGCCTGGCCGGCCCGAGCGCCGAG
Source organism: Streptomyces sp. NPDC003032 (assembly GCF_053591415.1). Classification (NCBI taxonomy): domain Bacteria; kingdom Bacillati; phylum Actinomycetota; class Actinomycetes; order Kitasatosporales; family Streptomycetaceae; genus Streptomyces; species Streptomyces sp. NPDC003032. Next base: position 14,332 of record NZ_JBSFTT010000038.1, read on the forward strand.
GCGGCCAGCAACAACGCGATGCCGCTGCTCATCCTCCCGTTCATGTCGAGCGCCTTCGTCCCGGTCGGGGCGATGCCGGGCTGGTTCCAGCCGATCGCCGAGTACCAGCCGTTCACCCCGGCCATCGAAACCCTGCGCGGCCTGCTCCTCGGCAGCGAGATCGGCCACAGCGGATGGCTCGCCATCGTCTGGTGCCTAGGGCTCACGGTGCTCGGCTACTCCTGGTCCTCCTCGCTTTTCAACCGCGACCCGAAGTGAGCGCGCGGGCCGCGTCCCGCAACTCATCCCGCTTCAGGGCGGCGTACTCCGACACCGCGTCGGCGTACGCCGCCCCGTCGGCGTCCTCGGCCGTCCGCCGGGCGCGGGCCGCCGACATCGTCGGCTGGAACTCGCGCAGCACCCGCAGCCGTTCGGCCAGCGCGATCATCCGTACGGCACGGGCGTCGCCGGACGCGAACCCCGCCATGCCGAGCGCGTGCAGCACCGTCCCGAACACGGGGAGCTCCATGGGCGAGCGGGGCGGGCCGTAGAGCAGCGTACGCAGCCGCTGCCGCAGCCGGTCGGCCGGCTCCGCGACGAGTTCGAGACAGCCGGCGTGCGCGTGCGCCGTCACGGCCGCCGACTGGATCTGCAGCGCCCACGGGTCGAGCCAGGGATCGCCGCTGTGCGTCGAACCGGCCTCGGACAGGCGTTCCAAGGCGCTGCGCCACAGGCCGAGCCCGGCCTCCGTCAGTCCGCGGGTGAGCGCGATCTCGGCGCGCGCGCCGAGATCGGGGCTGTAGAAGGCCTCCTTCTGCGGGATGTTGTCGCCCTCCGTCTGCCGCAGCCAGTACTCGGCCTCGTCGGGGTCGCCGCGCTGCAGGCAGGCGAGGGCGAGCGCCGAGCGGATGCCGATGTAGTCCTGCTCGTCGCCGAGCCGCGGCAACGCCTCACGTGCCGCCTTCAGGTGCTCGTACGCGGTCTCGCCCCGGCCCGTCCGCAACGACAGTTCGCTCAGTCGGGAGTGCCCCATGAGCTGCAGGGACGGGTTGTCGACCGGCGCCAGCACGGCGATCGCCCGGCGAGCCGAGGTGAGTGCGCGGTCGATGTCGTGTTCGTACTCCCATACGTAGGTGGCGACGCACTCGGCGATACCGGCGACCAGCGGCTGCCCGCCGTCGCTGTCACAAGTACGGAGCCGGTGCAGTACTTCGTAGTCGGGTGGCTGCATCTCGGGGATCGCGCTCAGCACTACCGCGGTGGCGCGCAGCAGCGTGTCGGGCGGGGCCGGGGGCAGCCGCCGGAGGGTGACGAGTTGGCGTACGACGTGCGGGCCGTAGTTCATGAACAGGCCCGCCGTGCACAGCACCGCGGCGGCGCGGGCGGCTTCGACGTACGCGGGCTCGGGGTGGTAGTGCGACAGCGGCGGGCCGGTGTCGGCGGCCAGGGCGGCGAGACGGGGGTAGTTGGAGTCGGTGGACCAGAGTGCGGCGAGGACGGCAGTGAGGGCGGCGGTGGTCGGACCGTCCGTCCGGGCCAGGGCGTGCCGCAGGGCCAGTACGAGGTTGTCCTGCTCGGGCCTGATCCGCTCCCAGGCGGCCAGGGGCCGCGAGCCGAAGGGCACATCGTGGTGGGCGACCCCGAAGTCCCGCGCCCAGGCGAGGAACCTGCCGAGGGCCTCGCTCTCCTCACCGGCCTCCGCGCGGCGGGCCGCGCTGAACTCCCGTACGGTCTCCAGCATCCAAAATCGCACGCCGACCGGGGTGTCGGCGACGGTGAGCAGCGACTGGTCGGCCAGCTGTTCCAGCAGGAGCAGCGCGTCCTCGCCGAGGACGTGCTCCGCCGCTTCGCCGGAGAAGCCGCCGGGGAAGACGGAGAGCGTGCGCAGCGCCGCCCTGGCGTCCTGTGCGAGCAGGTTCCAGCTCCACTCCACGACCGCGTGCAGCGTGCGGTGGCGTTCCGGCACGTCGCGGGCTCCGCCGCGCAGCAGCGCGAACCGGTCGCCGAGGCGGCGGGCGATCTCCGGCACCGACAGGGCCCGGACCCGTGCCGCGGCCAGCTCCACGGCGAGCGGCAGCCCGTCGAGGTGGCGGCAGATTCCGGCCACCGCGTCCGGTGGCAGTTCCACGCCGGGCCGGGCGGCCCGGGCCCGCTGCGTGAACAGTTCGACCGAGGTGTCGAGAGCGAGTTGCGGCAGCGCGTACAGCGCCTCCGATGTGAGGTCCAGCGGGGCCCTGCTGGTGGTGAGCACCCGCAGGTCCTTCGAGGACGAGACCAGGGACTGGACGAGGCGGGCAGCGCCGCGGATGACCTGCTCGCAGTTGTCGAGGACCAGCAGGGCGGGTCCGGGGCCGAGCGCACCGAGGATGCCGGGCAGCGGGTCGGCCAGCGGATCGTTCAGCGGGTGGTCGGCCGGGGCGTGGCCGCTCATGGCTCCGTGCCGCCCCTCTCCCGCGCCGAGCGCGGACGCCACCTCCGCGGCCAGGTCCTCGTCCGCGGTGACGCCGGCGAGCGGCACGAAGTGGACGACGCGCTGCTGGGCCCGGCGGCTGACGGCGTGCGCGAGGCGGGTCTTGCCGAGGCCGCCGGGGCCGACGACGGTGACGGCTCGGGAGGCGCGCAGCAGCCGCTCCACGGCGGCGATGTCCTCGTCCCGGCCGAGCAGCGGGTTCGGCTCGTGCGGTACGCCGTGCCGGACCACAGGTGCCTCGCCGTGCAGCAACTCCTGCTGTACGGCCTTGAGTCCGGCGCCGGGGTCCGTGCCGAGTTCGTCGCGCAGTTCACGGCGGTACGCCTCGTACCGTGTCAGCGCGGCGGACGGGCCCGCCGTCGCCGCCTCGGCGCGCAGCAGTTCGGCGAGCACCTCCTCGTCGCGCGGGCGCCGGGAGGCGGCGACGGCCAGCGGCTCGGCCGCCTCCGCGTGTCGGCCGAGGCGGCCGAGCGCGAGCGCCCGCGCGCGTACGAGCGCGCTGTGGACGGGGGCGCGCTCGGCGCGCAACGCGGCTACGGGGTCGTCGGTTTCGGCGGTCCCGTCGTGGGTGCCCGCCCACAGCGCGAGTCCGGCCTCGGCCGCGGCGAGCGATCCCGCGTGGTCGCCTGCCCTGGCCCGCTCGGCGCTCGCGGCGGCGTGCAGCGGCAGGGCGGAGCTGTCGATCTGGTCCTCGGTGAGGGTGAGCCGGTATCCGGTAGGCGTGCCGGCGATGACGCTGGCGCCCAGCTGGGCCCGCGCCCTGGACACAAGGACCTGCACGGCCTTCGCCGGCCGCTCGGGCAACGCGCCCGGCCACAGCCCCGCCACGAGCCGCTCGGTGCTGCACCCGGTCCGCAGGTCGCCCGCGAGCAGCGCGAGGAGAGCCCGGAGCCGGGGCGCGGTGACCTCCTGCCCGCGGTAGGCCACACCGGGCAGGAGGGTCAGGTCGGTGCTCACGCGTGCAGGGCAGCCGGGGCGCGAGCCGGTGATCAGAGGCCGAACTCCTGCGGGGACACGCCCAGTGCGGCGCACGCCTCGCGCAGGACCTGCTCCTCGGCCGGGGCGATGTATCCGTCCGCGCCGGCGACCACGAAGCCGGTCTGTACGACCGCCTTGGCCTCCATCGGCTTCTTCGCCGCCTTGGCGATCTCCTGCATGACCTGGGTCTTGCCCTGCTGGAAGTTGACCGTCAACTGGTCGACGTGCTTGTTGAACCGCTGGCGCAGCTGGTCCGGCGGGAAGTTCTGCAGGACGTCGTTCTGCAGGATCAGCGTCTCCACGTGCTGCCGCTCGGCGGGGTCGACCGAGCCGTCGGCGGCAGCGACCAGGGCGCACATCGCCATGCTGGCGTCCCGGTAGGCACCGCTCTTCAGTTCCGTCTTGAGGGAGGCCAGCTGGGACTTGAGTACGCCCACGAGCTGGGCCTTCGATCCCCCGCCGGGCTTCGATCCCCCGCCGGACCCGGAACCCGGCTGTCCGTGACCGCCGGAGCTCCGCGCCCCCTGCGACTGCTGCTGCAGACCCTTGGCCTGGTCCTTGAGCCGGTCCCACATCGCCATCCGTGCCACCTCGGTTAAGCGTTCACTTGGCCGCGCGTGATCCGCGCGTCCTTCTGCCAACGCCTCCGCGGCTTTCGAAGTTCCGGGGTCGAACTCACAGTGAGCCTAGGTCGGAGGAGTACCAGTGTTCGGGGCGCAGGTAGTAGACGGCCTGTTCGCCGTGCTCCTTCTGCGCGAACCGGACGTACTCCTCCACCTTGTCGGCCGGAAGGTAGCGGGCCGACATCTCCCGCAGCTGCTCGATCGTGGCGTCCTCGCTGCGGACCACGGGGCCCTCGACGGAGACGTAGCGGATGGTCGGCTCCAGGCGGTCGACCATCAGGGAGAAGCGTCCCGCCGCGGCGATCAGCCGGCCCTTCTTGGAGTGGCGTCCGGTCATCACCCACAGCTCGCCACCGGGTGCGTACTGGTACCAGATCGGGAGCGTCAGTGGGGCCCGCCCCTCCTCCCCGGCCACGGCCAGCGCCCCGATATGGGGTTCGGCCAGGAACTGCTCACGCTCTTCGACGCTGAGGGGCATGCGAATCTCCTTCGGTGGTATGGCGATATGGCGGTACGGCGGTATGGGCCGTGACAGCTCACGTCGCCCTCAACTCCGCTGCCCCCTACGGGTATTCCGCGTGCTCGCGTCGTACCGTCGGCAGCCGCCGTTATGCTCCTGAGGCATGACCATCGAGCTGCGGCACCTGCGCGCGTTCCTCGCCATCGCCGAGGAAGGCAACGTCACCCGCGCCGCCGTCCGCCTCAATCTGAGTCAGCCCGCGCTCTCCCGTACTCTGCGCCAGCTCGAAGACCACCTGGGGGCCCGCCTCGTCGACCGCTCCACGCACCACCTCGAACTGACCTCCGAGGGACGTACGTTCCGCGACAAGGCCGCCGCCGCTCTCTCCGCCGTCGAGACCGCCCTCGATCCCGGCGGGCTGAGCACCTGGCCGCTGCGGCTCGGACACACCTGGGCGGCGCTCGGTGATCACACCGTTCCGCTGCTGCGCCGCTGGGACGAGACGCGTCCCGGCACTCCGCTGGAGCTGCTCCGCGTCGACGACCGCACGGCGGGGCTGACCCAGGGCAAGGTCGACGCGGCCCTGCTGCGCGGCTCCGTCACCGCGCCGGGCCTCCGCACGGAGCCGCTGCTGCGCGAGGAGCGCGTGGCGGTCATGCCGGCGGACAGCCCGCTGGCGGCCCTCCCCCGGGTCACCCTGGCGGACCTCGCCGCCCATCCGATCGCCCTGAACACCGTCTCCGGCACCACGACACCGGAGCTGTGGCCCGCCGGGGGCCGCCCCGTGTCGACCGTCGAGGTCGGCAACACCGACGAGTGGCTCATCGCCATCGCCGCGGGGCGTGCCCTGGGGATCTCCACGTCGGCGACCCCGAGCAACCACGCGCACCCCTCTCTGGTCTACCGCCCGCTCGCGGACGCGCCGAGCGTCCCGCTCGTCCTGGCCTGGCGCGAGGGACCGGGACAGCACCCGGCCCTCTCCGATCTGGTGGCCGTCGTACGAGAGATCCTGGCGACGGGCGGAGGCTGAACCCGGCGAGGGGGAGTCCGAGCCCGGGATCAGGGCCTTGGACCCTGACACCTGCGGCTCCCTCCGGCATGCCGGAACGTGTGTCCTGGCTCAGGCTGGATAAACGGTCACCTCATGGACCACGTCGGACGAGGGAGCAGAGCGTCATGGGAACCGAAGTGTTCCACTCGGAAGTGCCCCTGACGGTGAACGGCGAGTCCTGCCGCGTCACCGTCGACCACCGCTCGACACTGCTGGACGTCCTGCGCGAGCAGCTGGGCCTGACCGGCGCCAAGAAGGGCTGCGACCACGGCCAGTGCGGTGCCTGCACCGTCCTCGTCGACGGGCGCCGCGCGAACAGCTGTCTGCTGCTCGCCATCGCCCATGAGGGCTGTGACATCACCACCGTGGAGGGGCTGCGCTCCGCCGACGGTGAGGGCACGCATCCCCTTCAGCGGGCCTTCGTGGAGCGCGACGCCTTCCAGTGCGGCTACTGCACCCCGGGGCAGATCTGCTCCGCCGTCGGCGCCGTCGCCGAGGCCGGGGCGGGCCACCCCTCGCATGTCACCGACCCGGGCGCGGACACGGGGACGCCCGTGGAGCTGACCAGGGACGAGATCCGCGAGCGGCTCAGCGGCAACCTGTGCCGGTGCGGCGCCTATCCGCACATCGTCGAGGCCGTGGAGGACGTAATCCGGTGAAGTCCTTCATGTACGTGCGCGCCCACAGCGTCGACGAGGCGACCGCGGCCCACGCGGGCCGCCCCAGCTCCCGCTATCTGGGCGGCGGCACCAATCTGGTGGACCTGATGAAGCTGGGTGTGGAGCGTCCCGGGACGCTGATCGACGTCAGTGGGCTGCCGCTGGATGCGGTCGAGGAGCTTCACGACGGGTCCGTCCGCGTCGGGGCCACGGTGCGCAACAGCGACCTCGCCGCCCATCCGCTGGTGCGCGCCCGTTATCCGGTGTTGTCCCAGGCGCTGCTCGCGGGCGCCTCGGGTCAGCTCCGCAACATGGCCACGACCGGCGGCAACCTCCTCCAGCGCACCCGCTGCCCGTACTTCCAGGATCTGAGCAAGCCGTGCAACAAGCGGGAGCCGGGCCGCGGCTGCGCGGCGCGGGACGGCGTCCACCGCGACCACGCGGTCCTGGGCCAGTCGCCGCAGTGCATCGCCACGCACCCCTCCGACATGGCGGTGGCGCTGGCCGCGCTGGACGCGCAGGTGGAGCTGTACGGAGCGGCCGGCCGGCGCACCGTCCCGGCGGCCGAGTTCCACCGCCTGCCGGGCGACCGCCCCGACGTGGACACGGAGATCGAGCACGGCGAACTCATCACCGGTGTCGTGCTGCCGCCCGCGACCGCGGGGCTGCCGTCCGCCTACCGCAAGGCCCGCGACCGCGCCTCGTACGCCTTCGCGCTCGCCTCCGTGGCCGTGGTCCTGAACGTCGAGGAGTCCGTCGTACGCGACGTACGGATCGCTTTCGGCGGTCTGGCGCACCGGCCCTGGCGCGCGCTGCGTGCCGAGCGGGCGCTGCTGGGCGCCGCGCCGACCGAGGAGGCGCTGCGGCGGGCCGTCGACGCCGAGCTAGCCGCCGCGGAGCCGCTGCGGGACAACGCGTTCAAGGTGCCCCTTGCCCGCAACATCGCGTGTGACGTCCTGCGGCGCCTGGCCGCGTCGCCCGCCGTCTCCTGACTCGGCCCCCGCCCCCTCCTCCGCCATCCAGGGAGAAACACCCATGCCGGACACCGTCAGTGCTCTCGGGGCACCCACCGAGCGCAGGGAAGGCCACGCCAAGGTGACCGGGGCCGCCCGTTACGCCGTCGAGCGCACACCTGACGCCTGCGCCTACGCCTGGCCGGTCCCGGCCACGGTGGCGCGCGGCGAGGTCACCGCCGTCGACGACACGGCGGCCCTCGCCCTGCCCGGCGTCATCGACGTCCTCAGCCACCTGAACGCGCCCCGCCTGGTCGAGCCGGACGACGCGACGCTCGCCGTCCTCCAGGACGCACATGTGCCGCACCGCGGCTGGTACGTCGCTCTCGTCGTCGCCAGGACCCTGGAGACGGCCCGCGAAGGTGCCGCCGCCGTCCGGGTGAGCTACGCCGAGGAGCCCCACGACGTCACCCTGCGCGCCGATCACCCCGACGCCTACGTGCCCGAGGACTCCGACGGCACCTCCGGGGAGCACGCACGCGGTGACGCCGAAGGCGCGTTCGACTCCGCGCCCGCCCGTGTCGATGCCGTCTACCGGGTGCCGCCGCTGCACAACCACCCCATGGAGCCGCACGCGGCGACGGCCCGCTGGCACGACGGGCGGCTGACCGTGCACGACTCCAGCCAGGGCGCCACCACCGTGCGCGACGCCCTGGCCGCCATGTTCGCGCTGCCGAAGGAGCGGATCACGGTCGTCTCCGAGCACGTCGGCGGCGGCTTCGGTGCCAAGGGCACGCCCCGGCCGCACGTGGTGCTCGCCTCCATGGCCGCACGCGTGACCGGGCGTCCGGTGAAGATCGCCCTGCCGCGGCGGCAGTTGGCGACTGTCGTGGGCCACCGCTCGCCGACCCTTCAGCGGGTGCGGCTGGGCGCGGAGGCGGACGGCACGCTGACCTCCGTGATCCATGAGGTGACCTCGCACACCTCACGTATCAAGGAGTTCGCGGAGACGGCCGCCGCCGCGACGCGCGTCATGTACGCCTCGCCGCACGGCCGTACCGCCCACCGGGTGGTGCCGCTCGACGTGCCGAGCCCTTCCTGGATGCGGGCGCCGGGCGAGGCGCCCGGCATGTACGCGCTGGAGTCGGCGATGGACGAACTCGCCGTACGCCTCGGCATGGACCCCATCGAGCTGCGGCTGCGCAACGACACCCGGACGGAGCCCGACAGCTCCCGGCCCTTCAGCAGCCGGCATCTCGCCGAGTGCCTGCGCGAGGGGGCGCGGCTTTTCGGCTGGTCCGAGCGCGATCCTCGGCCCCGCTCGCGCGCCGAGGGGCCCGTCCTGGTGGGCAGCGGGGTCGCCTCCGCGACGTATCCGGTGCTGGCCTCGCCGTCCCGGGCGAGCGCGCACGCCTATCCGGACGGCAGCTTCGTGGTCCGCGTCAACGCCACCGACATCGGTACGGGCGCCCGCACCGTGCTCGCCCAGGTCGCCGCCGACGCCCTGGGGGTCCCGGTGGACCGCGTGCGCGCCGACATCGGCAGCAGCGACCTGCCGGACGCGCCACTTGCGGGCGGTTCCTCCGGGACGGCGTCCTGGGGCTGGGCGGTCCATGAGGCCTGTACGCGACTTGCGGCGCGCCTGTCCGGGCAGCAGGGGCAGCAGCTGCCGCCGGAGGGAGTGGGCGCCACGGCCGACACGGCGGGCACCGCGGACGCGGACAGCGACTACGCCCGGCACGCCTTCGGCGCGCACTTCGCCGAGGTCGGCGTCGACACGGTGTCCGGCGAGGTCCGCGTGCGCCGGCTGCTGGGCGTCTACGCGGCGGGGCGCATCCTCAACGCCCGCACGGCGCGCTCCCAGTTCATCGGGGCGATGACCATGGGCCTGGGGATGGCGCTGACCGAGAGCAGCACGATGGACGCCGCCTTCGGCGACTTCGCGGAGTGCGACCTCGCCTCGTACCACGTCCCGGCGCACGCGGACGTCCCCGCGATCGAGGCGCACTGGATCGACGAGGAAGATCCCCATCTGAACCCCATGGGCAGCAAGGGAATCGGCGAGATCGGCATCGTCGGAACGTCCGCGGCCATCGGCAACGCGGTCCACCACGCAACCGGCGTACGGCTACGGGAACTACCGCTCACGCCGGATCGGGTGCTGGCGGGGGGCGGCTGAACCGTACGGTGTCGGTCGGCCCGGAGCGGGGCCGCCCGCCGGCCGACCACACGGACCGGCCTAGCGACTGGTACCACCCGACCACCGACCGCACGCCGGTAGCGCCGGGCGCCGCGGGCCGGTGATGGTCGGCTGCCGACCGAAGGCGGGTGCTGCCCTGCTGCCGGTCGCGGGCTGGAACGCCCCGGCGCATCGGCCGTCGGCCGGGGCCGGTGGCGGCCGGGTCAGGACCTGGGTCCGGCTCGGCTCTCGCGGGTCCAGGCCAGCAGTTCCTCCGCCTGCCAGGTCGTCACCACGCGGTCGGCGGGGACACCGCACTCCTCCGCCCTCTCGCACCCGATGATCTGCCAGTCCAGCTGGCCCGGCGCGTGCGCGTCGGTGTCCACGGAGAACAGGGCCCCCGCCTCCACGGCCCGGCGCAGCAGTCGGCGCGGCGGGTCGAGCCGTTCGGGGCGGCTGTTGATCTCCACCGCCGTGCCGGCCGCCGCGCACGCGGCGAACACCTCGTCCGCGTCGAACTGCGACTCCGGCCTGCCGCGCCCGGTGACGAGCCGGCCGGTGCAGTGGCCGAGGACGTCCGCGCGGGGGTCGCTGACGGCGGTGACCATGCGGCGCGTCATCGCGGGGGCGTCCATGCGCAGCTTGGAGTGGACCGACACGACCACCACGTCCAGTCGGTCGAGCAGTTCGGGCTCCTGGTCGAGGGAGCCGTCGTCGAGGATGTCGCACTCGATGCCGGTGAGCAGCCGGAAGGGCGCCCAGCGCGTGTTGAGGTCCGCGACCACCTCCAGTTGCTCGCGCAGCCGCTCCGGCGACAGTCCTCGCGCGATGGTCAGCCGCGGCGAGTGGTCGGTGAGTACCGCCCACTCGTGCCCGAGGGCCTGGGCGGCGCGGCCCATCTCCTCGATCGGGCTGCCGCCGTCGGACCAGTCGGAGTGCAGATGGCAGTCGCCGCGCAGCAGCGCGCGCAGCTCGGCGCCGGCGCCGCCCTCGGTGAGCGGGTCCCCCGCTTCGCCTTCCAGGCGTTCCAGATACACCGGTACCCCGCCGGAGAGCGCCTCACGGACCACGCCCGCGGTCTTGGGCCCGACGCCCTTGAGCGACTCCAGGGTCCCGTCGGCGGCACGTCGGGCGACTTCGCCGTCGGCCAGTGCCCCGAGCACGGCGGCCGCGGTGCGAAAGGCCCGCACACGGTAGGTCGGGGCGCGCCCGCGCTCCAGCAGAAAGGCGATCCGCTCCAGCGCCTCCACGGGCTCCATCGACACCTCCGGCCGCCGGTGTACGTGTCCTTCCAGCGTCGCGCATGACGGGCCGCTGGGCACGGCGACGCCCGGGGCCCCGGGCGTCCCGGGGGCGTGGCCTCAGCCGGTGGGTTCGTCCGGCTGAGGCTGGTCGGTGCTGCCGGTGCCGGACGCGTCGGCGCCCGACGTGTCGCGCCTGCCGGTTCCGGCCTCGTCCGTGTCGGGTACGTCGTCGTCGGCGTCGCCCCGGGTGCTGCCCTCGGCGGCCGGTTGCTCGTCCAGGTCCCAGGGGTCGTTCTCGTCGGAAGCCTGCTGGTCCGGCAGGTCCCTGGGCACGGGCGGGCCGTCCTGGCCCGGGGACGGGGGATTACGTTCGGTCATGGGCTGTGCTCCGTTCCCTCGGCGCTGCTTCGACCTTACGGCGTGGAAGCGCAGGTACCCGCCGCCGCAGCGACAACACCCCGGTTTGGCGAACCGGACCCTGCGGCGGCACCAGTGGGCGCGCGTCGGCTCTACGAGACGTCGAGTCGAAGTACCTCGGTTCGACCCACTCCGGCCCGATCCCGGAGAGGATCGGGCCGGAGTGGGCGCTCACGCGGCGTGGGCGTGCTCGGCGCCCGCGTGGCCGGCGTCGGCCTCGGCGCGCACCCGGGCGCAGCTGCGGCTGATCAGACGCGAGACGTGCATCTGCGATATACCGAGTTCCTCCGCGATCCGGCTCTGCGTCATGTCCTCGAAGAACCGCAGGTACAAGATGGTCCGCTCGCGTTCCGGCAGCTGCCGCAGACCCGCCTTGGCCGCCTCCCGGTCGGTGACGCAGTCGTACGCGGGGTCGGGCGCCCCCAGTGTGTCGACGAGGCTGAAGCCGTCCGGGTCGGCGGAGGAGATCTCGGCGTCGAGCGACAGGGCGCTGTAGCCCTCCATGGCCTCCATGCCGTCCCGGACCTCGTCCTCGGTGAGCCCCGCGTGCTCGGCGATCTCGGCGATGCCGGGCTCGGGACCGCTGCCCGGCCGGTCGAGCAGCTCACGGCGCGCGACACGGACCTTGTTCCGCAGTTCCTGGACGCGCCGGGGCACACGCACGTCCCACATGCGGTCGCGGAAGTGGCGCCGCAGCTCGCCGGTGATGGTGGGCACCGCGTAGCTCTCGAAGGCGCCGCGTCCGGGCTCGTACCGGTTGACCGCCTTGACCAGGCCCATCGCTGCGACCTGCTGCAGGTCCTCGATGCTCTCCCCCTTGTTCCGGAACCGACCGGCTATCCGGTGCGCCATGGGCAGCCAGGCCTCGACGATCTCCTCGCACAGCAGCTCGCGCTCGGGGCCGTCCTCAAGGGTGGCGAGGCGGGCGAACTCCGCCGCGGTGTCGGGTGCGTCGTTGTGGGGGTGCCGGGTCGTCGAACGACGACGGGCAGAGTACGCAGTCAGGTCCGTAAGCATCAGTGAATCGCTCCTCAACGGTGCCGCCAACAGGGACCGCGGGAAACGGGGCGCCCCGGTGACAGGCATCCACCAGGAGTCGACATACCGCTCCCGCGAACGCGCCTCCGGTCCGAAGCACGTTATTCGCCTGCCCTTCGAATCTGCGCCCAAACAGAGCCCTCCGCAAAGCGAGGCCGGGCATATCTCCGGTCAGAGGGGGCACACGCGTGTGCTCCCGCCTACTTCTCGGCGGGGAGCGCGCTGTCCAGGCGGTCCAGCAGATCGGCGGGGTCCGCGTACACCGCGCTGGCCCCGGCCCCCTCCAGGTCGCTTCGGGGGATGCCTCCGGAGAGCAGCGCGATGCTCCGTACGCCCGCCCGGGAAGCGGCCCGCATGTCCCATACGGTGTCGCCGACGAACAGCGCCTCGTCCGGGGAGCACCGCGCGATGTCCAGGGCGTGGAGCACGGGGTCGGGAGCGGGTTTGCCCGAGGACACGTCGTCCGAGCTGGCGATGCCGGCGATGACGTCGTCCGCGTCGATGGCCCGGCGCAGCGCGCCGAGTTCCGCTCCGCCCGCGGACGTCGCCAGGACGATGCGCCAGCCGCGGCCGTCCAGGGCGTGCAACAGCTCACGGGCGCCGTTCAGCGCGGGCAGCCGGTCGAAGTACGTGCCGTACAGGGTGCTGTGCGCGGAGCTGATCTCCTCGTCGCGGTCGTGGTCGCGTTCTTCGCCGAGCAGGTGGGCGATGAGGTCGGTCGAGCCGAGGCCGATGGCGTGGTGGATGTCGTGCATCGCGACGTGCTGGTCGGCTTGGCGGAACGCTTCCCACCACGTGATGACATGCAGGTGGTTGGTGTCGGTGAGCGTTCCATCGACATCGAACAGCGCGGCACGCGTCATGGCTGCACACCCTTCCCTTTCGCTCTCAACGCACGTCTGTTCGTTCTCCGTGTACGTCTGTCATGACGAAGCCGCTGCGGGGCCTGGTCGGGACCCGGTGCAGCGGGATACGCAAGTCCTGTTCGGGGACGCGGTGGTCGAGCCGCGCGAGGCGCGGGAGCAGAGTGGTCAGCACCGCCAGGGTGACGTCCTCGCCGGGGCAGCGGTGCCCTTGGGCGGCGTCGCCGCCGCCTTGGGGGACGAGTTCGTCGCGGCCGGGTTCGCGGCCGGTGAACCGCTCGGGGTCGAAGGTGTACGGCGCGTCCCACAGCTCGGGGTCGTGGTTCTGTCCGTAGAGGTCGAGCAGGACCATGGTGCCCTCCTGGATCGGCTCGCCGTGCCAGTCCAGGTCGCTGGGCGCGAGGCCGGCGACGAACGGCGCGAACGGGTAGAAGCGCCGTAGCTCGTGGGCGAACGCCCGGGCGTAGTCCGTGCCCTCCGCGGCCAGCCGCTTCCGCAGCGCCGGATGCCGGTGCAGCGCGTGCGCGCCGAAGACCGTGAACCAGGTGACGGCGACGGTCGGCCGCAGGACGTTGAGGACCTCGACGGCGGCCGTGCGGAGGTCGAGCGGCTGTCCGTCGGCCTCGCGGTGCGCGGCCACGGCCTCCACCACGGTGGGTGACGCGCCGCCCTGCTCCGACGGGCCGTGGCCGGCTGCCCGCACGTCCTCGATCAGACGGGCCAGCCGCTTCTCCTGCCGCTGCCGGGCGCGCCGGGCCCGCCAGTGGCGGGGCCCCGCGGTGGCGAATCCGTCGACCATGGCCACCAGGTCGTGGGCGGTCCGCCGCGCTTCGCCGTCTCCCCGCTCCGTGAGGGGGACGCCGGCCCAGGCGCACACGGCTCGCGTGATCAGGACGCTCACCTCGTCGAACAGCGTCACCTGCGAGCGGTCGGCCCACTCCTTGCAGGCACGTTCCCATTCGTCGCCGACGCGTTGGGCCAACGCGGTGACGCCCGCCGCGTCCTGGAGGAGCGACATGAACAGGGCCTTGCGCTCGCGGTGCTCCTCCCCGTCGAGGGTGTGCACCGCGCCCTTGCCGAAGAGGGTGCTCAGTACGGGTTCGGGCAGGGCCGAACGGCGGCGTACGTGGTCCTCGTCGTAGAAGAACGTGACGGCCGCCGGACCGCGCAGCGCGATGGCGGGCTTGCCCAGCAGGCGGGTGCGTACGGGCCCCGGACCCTTGCGGCGGCTCAGGTCGGGAAGCCACGCGTACCCCTGGGCGAGCAGCGGCAGCGTGTGGTCCAGCATGAGGTCCTCCTGGGTGGGAACGACGCAGACCGTGACATGTGACAGGTGACATGTGACATGAGGGCCGATGCCCCTCATCGGCATCCTGACCGAATCAGGAACCGCACGCATTTCCCCGGCCGGCGCACGACTCGGTCTCCGGCGGTCCGCCGATCAGGATGGTGGTGATCGGCGGACCGTGGTGACCGGGTGCCCCGGGTTGCCTCCATGAACCGGAGTGAAGGGCGTGAAACCGGGGCCTGCGGCGTGACGGTGGGACGGATGTGCTGTTCCGGTAATCTGGAGCTTTTCCCGCAGAGGAGTTGCATCAGTGGAGTTTCGGCTGCTCGGAGCGGTTTCCGTCGCCACTGAGGTCGGCGTGCTGCCGCTCGGTCCCGCCAAGCGGCGCAGCCTGCTCGCCGCGCTGTTGCTGAGGTCCAACCACCCGGTCACCGTTGACCAGTTGGCGGCCGCGCTGTGGGACCAGGAGCCGCCCGCGCGTGCCCGTGGGGTCATCCAGGGACATGTGTCGCAGCTGCGGGTCCTGCTCGCCGGCGCCGAGGCGGAGATGTTCGGCGTCGAGCTGGTCACTCAGGGCACGGCGTACGTCCTTCGGATGCCGGAGTCCCTGCTGGACGCCCACCGCTTCGAGGAGCTGGTGACGCTCGCCCGGAGTCAGCGGGCGCCCGGCGACGCCGTGGCGATGTACCAGGAAGCGCTGTCGTTGTGGCAGGGGCCCGCGCTGACCGGCGCGTATCCGAGCCAGCCGCTGCAGGCCGCCGCCCAGGCGCTGGAGGAGCTACGGCTGGCGTCCGTGGAGTCGCTGGCCGGGGCCTACTCGCGGATGGACGAGCATGCCCGGGCCGCCGCCGTGCTGCGGGCGGAGGCCGGCGCGCACCCGCTGCGCGAATCGCTGTCCGCCGCGCTGATGAGGGCGCTCCAGCGGGCGGGGCGCCGGACCGAGGCGCTCGACTGGTTCCACCGGACCCGGCGGCTGCTCGCCGACGAGTTGGGTGTCGACCCCGGCCGGGAGCTGGCCGACGCCTACGCGGTCGCGCTGCGCGGGGCGGGTGAGGGCGAGGGCCTCGGTGAGCGGGAGGGGGGCCCGGTGGGGACGGCGGCGTCGGTGTCGGTCCCCGGTCCCGTCGCGGCACCGGCTCCGCCTCCAGCCCTTGCTCCGGCTCCGCCGCCCGCGCCCGCCTCGCCGCCGCCCGCGCCCGGTGCGGCGCTCGGACCGTCGCCTTCCCTCCCGACCGGCACGATCGATCTTCTGCCGCGCATGCCCCGCGGATTCCACGGGCGAGCCGCGGAACTCACCGCGCTGACCCGGGCCGCCGCCGGTGAAGCGCCCGTCTGTCTGGTCACCGGGCCCGCGGGCGTGGGCAAGACGGCGCTGGTGACGCAGTGGGCGCACCGCAACCGCGAGCTGTTTCCCGGCGGTCTGCTCTATGCCGATCTGCGCGGCTTCAGCGACACCGGCGAGCCGGCCCTCCTCGAAGTGCTGCGTGAGTTCCTGCTGGCGCTGGGCGTCGCGCCGCGCCGGATACCGGAGTCGGCCGGCGCCGCGTCCGCGCTGTTCCGCTCCCTCTCCGCCGAGCGTCAGCTCCTGGTGGTCCTGGACAACGCGCGGGCGTCCGAGCAGGTCAGGGAGTTGCTGCCGGGCGGCGCCCGCTGCGTCACCGTGGTCACGAGCCGCTACCGGCTGCGTGGCCTGATCGCCTCCGACGCGGCGCGTCCCGTACCCGTGGACGTACTCGAACCGGACGACAGCACCGCCCTGCTCGCCGCGGTGCTCGGCACGGAGCGGGTGCTCGCGGAGGAGGTGGCCGCGCGTCGCCTCGCCGAGCTGTGCGGTGGGCTGCCGCTCGCGCTGCGGGTGGCCGCCGCCAGGCTCGCGGACCAGCCGGAGTCGCCGCTGAGCGTGATGTGCGCCGAACTGTCCGACGAGTCGAGGAGGTTGAGCCTCCTCGCCGTGGAGGACACGGGCGTACGCGCCGCCCTGCGGCTCACCGTGCGCCGACTGCCCGCGAGCGCCGCGCGGCAGTTCGCCGAGTTGGGGCGCCACCCGGGCATGTACGTCGACCGGTACACGGCGGCGGCCCTCGCGGACACCGACCCGGCGACCGCCGAGGCCGCGCTGGACAAACTCACCGCGGCGCACCTCGTCGTACGGGCCGGGCCGGACCGCTGGACGCTGCACGACCTCGTACGGCTGTACGCGCGCGGCCTGGATGCCGGTGCCGACGCCCTGACGCGGGTGCTCGACCTGACCGTGGCCACCGCGCTGGCCGCCGCCGACGCGGCCGAGCCCGGTGACGAGTCGTGTTTCACGCTGCCCGCGGATTTCCATCCGCCGCGAGCCACAAAGGAGTTCGCCGGTCGCGAGCAGGCCATGGCGTGGTACGCGGCCGAACGCGACGACCTGACGCTGGCGGCGGCCGCCGCGGACTCGGCGGGGCTGCACGGCAGGACGTGGCGGATCATCCTCGGGATGTGGCCGCAGATCGTATGGCGGGTGCAGGACGGCTGGACTCCCCTGCTCCGTACGGCACTTGAGGCGGCGCGGGCCGATGGTGACGCCCGCGCCGAGTCACGGGTCCTTGCCCTGCTGGGGTGGGTGCTGACCGAGGAGGGCCGCGTCGACGAGGCGCTCGTCCATCTGGAGGCCGCGCCCGTGCTCGCGGCGCGGGCACGGGACACGCGCGGCGAGGCGACCGCGCTGATCAACCTGTCGCTCGCCCAGGCCGCGCTCGGCAGCCCGGAAGAGGCCGCCGAGGGGTGCGCGCTCGCGGCGGAGCTCGCGCACAGCGTCGGCGACCGCCACACGGAACGCCTCGCCCTTGGTCACCTCGCCCGGCACCGGCTGGACAGCAGGGAGTGGCAGGCGGCCCACGAGACGGCCATCGCCGCGCTCGACCTCGACAGCCCCTCGGAGACGTCGGCGGCGGCCGGGGTGCTGCTGCTCACCACCATCGGCGAGGCGCTCCTGGGGATGGGCGACGAGACCGAGGGCATCCGACGCCTGGAGAACGCGGCCCTCGAAGCGGAGTCGTGCGGCTACGACGACGGCGCGGTGCGGGCTCTCGGCGCACTGCTGCGAGTCTCGGCGGACGCGGGACTGCAGGCGCGGTACGACACGGCGATGGTGCGGCTGATGGCTCGGACGTAGCTCCGAGTGCTTCCTCGTCGGCCAGGCGGCGTGCCCCCGGGCAGGGATGTCCGCGCCTTGGCGGGACGCCCCGTCGCGGTCACGCGTCGTCCGCTTCGCGGGTGGCGTGGTCCGTGAGCTGCCGGTTCACCTCGGCCGTCTGCTCGGTCAGGGCCCGCGCTCTCGCCTCGGCCCGGTCCGCCCGGGCGTTGATGCGGGCGATGTCCTCCTCGATGACCTTGAGGGCCAGCTCGGCCGCGGCGCCCGCCTCCCGCGGGGGCAGGTCCTCGGGGAGGTCCGCCAAGGCGCTCTTGACCGCCGGGATGCCGCCGCGGTCGTGGATCTCTTTCCAGAACTCGTAATCCATCGCGCCATCCTCGCCGACCGGCCGCGCGCCGCGCGAGGCGGTGCCGCCGCCGGGTCGGAGACGGCCCGGGCCGGACACGGCCTACGAAGCGGGGTCCGCGGGCGCGCTCACCCGGGGCGGCACGCTGAAGTCGAGGACGTCCTGTGCCGTCTGCTGGGTCTCCTCCGCGGCCTTGCGGGCCGTGGCGACGACGTCGCCGTGCTCCTGGACGAGGGTGTGGTAGATCGGCGCCTGGGTGGCGTCATTGGCCGGCATGACCTGCGGCTCCTTGTTCGGTGACAGCGTGGTTCGGGTCGGCCGAGTGAGCGGCCGACCCGCGACCTTACGCGAACTCGGTGCGTGAAGGGCACCCGCCCCCGATCATCAGTTCGGGGCTTGTGACCTCTTTCACAGGCAAGAGGGCCTGGTCAGGGGCAGTGGACGTCCCGGGCCGGCCGCTCCCCCGTGGCCAGGTAGCGGGAGACGATCCGGTCACCGCATGCGTTTCCGTTGGCGAGGTAGGCGTTGTGGCCGGTGGCGTTGACGGTCACCATGGTGGCCCGGCGGCCGAGCGCTTCGCGCAGTCTCAGGGCGCCGTCCAGCGGGGTGGCGACGTCGCGCTCGTTCTGGACGAGGAGGACGTTCGACGGGCCGCGGTCGGTGATCCGCACCGGCGCCTCCTTCGGCTCGAAGGGCCACGCGGCGCAGAGCATCGCGTTCCTGGTCATGCCGGCGGTCAGCGGATACGCGGCCCGGCTCTCGTCCACGCCCTTCTGGTAGGCGGCCGCCGAGGTGGGCCACGCGATGTCGTTGCAGAGGGTGCCCGCGCCGACCGCGGTGACGTTCTGGATCTGTCGCAGCGCCTCCTCGGACGGGGCCGGCGGCGCGGCCGGCACGGTGCCTTTCCGGGCGGCCAGGATGAGCTGGGCGAGTTCCGGGAAGCCGTCGGTGTCGTACAGCGCGTTCAGCATGGTCTGGCGCAGTACGTTGCCGTTCAGCTCCGCGGGGTTCGCGCCGGGCCAGGGGATCGGCTCGCGGTCCAGGCGCGCCGCCAGGCGCAGGAAGAGCGGGCGCACCTCGGCCGCCGTGGCGGCGAGGCGGGACGGATTGCCGGGCGCCGAGGCCCACTCGGCGAACTCGGGGAAGGTGTCCTCGACGCCCGCTTCATGCGCCGCGAGCCAGGCGCGGCCGACGCGCGCGGGGTCGGGGTCGTCGTTGCTGTCGAGGACGACGCGGTCGGTGCGGTGCGGGAACATCTGGCTGTAGACGGCGCCGACGTACGTGCCGTACGAGACGCCCCACGCGGAGAGTCTCCGCTCGCCGAGCGCGGCGCGGACGCGGTCGATGTCGCGGGCGTTGTTGGCGGTGCTGATGTGCTGGAGGAGTTCGCCGCCGTTGCGCGCGCAGGCGTCCGACGTGCGGTGGGCGGTGGCCATGTTCTCCGTGACGGAGCCGTCGGGGGCGGGCCAGGGCCGTAGCTTCGAGGGGGCCAGGTCGGCGAGGCCGAGGCCGCAGCTGACCGGGGTGGAGCGGCCGAGGCCGCGCGGGTCGAAGCCGATCAGGTCGTGCGCGTCCCGCACGCTCCGCGGCAGCTTCCGGCCCTTGCCGGAGGGGTCGTTCAGGCTGGAGCCGCCGGGCCCGCCGGGGATCAGGAGCAAGGCGCCGCGGCGGGCCGCGGGCTTCTCGGCGGGGATACGGGAGATCGCGATCCCGATCTTCTTGCCGCCGGGGTCGGCGTAGTCCATCGGTACGTCGAGGGTGGCGCACTCCTGCCGGGGGTCGAGCTCTCTTCCCTGGCACTTCGCCCAGTCGAGCGGTGGCGGCGTGGCGGTCGTCGACGCCGAGGCGGCGAGCGGAGCGGTGAGGGTGAGGACGGCCGCGGAGGCGGCGAGCAGGGCGGTGTTCCGCTTGATCTTCGTCACACGGACAGCTTCGCCCGGCCGTCACTGCCGTCACATCCTCCCAACGGGCCTATGTGGGCAAGGGTTTACCCCGACGGGGCACCTAGGGGGCGGGGGCGGCATGTGAGGGGTGGCCCCGCCGGGTACCCAGGGAGTGCGCAGCTCACGGTCAACGGTCAGGTGCCTGGACCGCCACACTCGCCCTCACTCCCCCATGGAGTTCATTCGCCACAGCTGATCCGCGTTGGCCGTGCGGTCCCACTGCTCCGCCTGGGCCGCGTCGTCCATGCTCCGGCCGCGAATGCCGAGGTACTTGCCGCTCCTGAGGTTCGCCAGCGTGTACGTTCCGGTTCCGGCCGGGGCCATCGCCCACGTGTGGAACTTGTAGCCGTCGCAGGAGAACTGGTTCGCGTTGGCGCCGTTGTCCAGGCTGCCGTTGCTGATCGCCAGGCATTTGCCGCTGTTGCCGTTGACCACGGCCACGTTGCCCTCACCCAGTTCGACGACCTGCCACCGCTGGTCGGCGCTGGCGGCGCAGGCGCGCTGGATCGCCCTTGCGCCGTCCGCGCCGCTCAGGTCGAGGATTCCGAGGCACTTCCCGCTGTTGACGTTGACGATCGTGGTGTCCCACTGACGGGGAGGCTGCCGCTGGAAGAAGACCGCACCGGCCTGCTGCTTGCAGTCCCACTGCCGCAGCGCCGCGCCGTCGGCGGTGGAGGACTCGGTGACCTCCAGGCACTTGGGCGTGGTGGACGTCATGGTCTGAAGCCCGACACCGTCACCGACCGGGACGATCCGGAAGCTCGCGCCGGGCCGACTGCCACAGCCCCCGAGCCGGATGGCGGCGCCGTTGTCCGGACTGGAGTCCGCCACTTCCACGCAGGCTCCGCTGTCGGCGCTGACGATGTTGACCGCGCCGCCGGCCGCGCCGGAGTACTGGAGGTGCCACCGCGCACCACGTTTGCCGAAGCAGCGTCCTTGGCGCACCGGCTGGCCGACTTCCGAGGCAGGGACCTCCACACACAGGGAGCTGTGCGCGTTGACGATGTTCACGATCTGCCCGGCGGAAGCGGACGCCGCGGGACCGGCGGCGGAGGCCTGCGACAGGGGCGCGAGCGCGCAGCCCAGTACGGTGCACAGGAGCACCAGCAGGGCACGGAGTGCCTTGCCCGAACCGAAGGACGCGTGCATGGCGGACTTCCTCCCTGTACGACCGGCACCGCACCGATGCCATGGTTCCCGGGGCCGCTGACACACAACTGACCCCGGGCAGGTCGCCGAGGAGGCGCGGGGCGCCTTGCGGATGATCCGCGGGGCGTACGAGGCGCTCGGGATGCGCCCGGCCCGCTACCGGCCCTCGCTGCCGGGGCCCGGCGGCGAGTACGTCGCCGATCCGAGAAGTGGCGACGCTTCACCGCCCTGCTCCCGGCCTGGCTCTCCCCCACCCAGGTGGTGGTCCTTCCGGTCTCCGAGGCTCAAGTGCGCCCGGATCGTACCCTGTCAAGTGGTCATCGGGGCGAAGGAGGCCGCCGACGGCCGTGTCGCACCGCGGCTGCGCGACGGGCGGCGCGTCGACGCCCTGCCGGCCGGCGAGGTCGTGGCCCGCGTCGGGGCGCTGGTCGCGGCGCACCGGGCCGAACTGCGGGACGAGGAGCCTCCGCCGTCCTGACGTGGCGGTGGCGGTGGCAAGGTGGGTGTCCCCGTACGCCGCGGCCATGGGGGCGCGCATCCGCCCCGTTGGCTGTCATGCCCACCTCACACATACAGGTCGCGTTAGAGCGGCCTCCGCCCGTGGAAACAAGTGTCCGACCCCCTTCCACTTCGGTCCGGCGCCGGGATAACCCTGGTGGGAGAAGACCCGACCCCCTCCCCCGCAGGAAGTGAGTCACACCGTGACCGACGACGCACCCGCCGCCCGGCCCCTGACCTCCGGTTGGTCCGTGGACGATCGCTGCACGAACTGCGACGTCGCCAGGCAGCTCGCGCCCGAGCTGATCCATGAGGTCGACGGCCGTTCCGAGGTCCTGCGCCAGCCGCGCGACGCGGCGGAGGAACGCCTGCTGTACGCCGCCGCGTTCGCCTGCCACACCCGCTCCATCCGGCCCGCCTCCGGCCGGCTGGAAGAGGAGCGGGACCCCTATCCCCTGCCCGTCGACGACGCGGTCCTGTTCTGCGGGCAGAACTCCACGCACACCGCGGGCGCCAATTCCTACCTCCTGCGGCGCCCTTCGGGGAGCCTGATGATGGTGGACACCCCGCGCTGGAGCGAGACGCTTGCCGCCCGGTACGAGGGGGTCGGGCCCGTCACCGACGTACTCCTCACCCACCGGGACCACGCCGCGCACGGCCGCCGGTACGCCGACCGCTTCCGGGCCCGGCTGTGGATCCACGAAGGCGACCTGGACGCCGCGCCCGACGCCGACCGCGTCCTGCGCGGCACCGACAGCGTCGAGATCGGCGACGGCGTCCTCGCCCATCCGCTGCCGGGCCACACGCGGGGCAGCGTGCTGTACGTCGCCGACGAGCGGTACTGCTTCAGCGGCGACAGTTTCTACTGGTCGCGTTCGACGGGTGACATCGAGGTGGCCGAGAGCGTCACCTGGTACTCCATCGAGGAGCTGGCGGCCTCGTTGGCCCGCACGGCCGAACGGCTGCGCTTCGAGTGGCTGCTGCCCGGACACGGCGACCGCAGGCACCTGCCCGCCGCCGAAATGGCGGACCGGATGCGTTCGTTGACCGCCCGTACGGCCACCCTGCGGCCACGCCCGGTGGACTTCACGGCCCTGCGCTGGTGACCCCGTGGCAACGCCGGCGCCCCCGTGACGAGTAGCGTCGCTCGCATGAAGACTGAACCGCAGAGGTACGAGATCCTGCTCGTCCCCGAGTTCACCGGGGACGGCAGGAGCACCAGCGACAGCCGCGGCGTCCTGCGTTCCGCCGTCGTGGTGGCCACCGGCGAGACCGGTGCCTCCGGCTACCCCCGGTACACGGGGGACGGCATGGAGGCCGACATCGACCCCGCGACCCGCGCCGTCGAGGCCCTGCTCGTCGACGGGGCCGAGCTGGACTACGGACTCTCCGTCCGGGTCGCGGACGCCCAGGACGGCTGAGCCCGCGGGCCGCTACCCGCGGGCTCGGTCACCGGGTGGCCCCCGGTCACCAGGTGGCGTGTCCCCTTACGAGCCCCCGGGGCGGCGTGCTGCGGCCCGCTGGGCGCGGCGCGACACCCGGCCGCCCCTCGCCGAGTTCACGCCGCCCGTGGTGACGGGTGACGCGCGCCGCCGACGGCAGATGCACCAGGCCGGCATCCGGCGGGACACCGAGCGTACCGAGCACGCCGGGACCGACGAGGAGTTCCTGCGCTCGCTCTCCCTGGAGCTGCGCGTCGAGCGCGCCGGTGACGAGGAGATCTGCCGCGTCGAGGAACTGACGCCGCGCACCAGCCAGATGAACGCGCCGGGGGTGCGCTACTCCGACCAGGCGCTGCGCGCGCTGATCGCGGACGAGGAGCACGAGGTGCCGGTGGCCTCGCTCACCGACCGCTTCGGCCCGCTCGGCGCGATCGGTGTGATCCTCCTGGAGCGGCGGCCGGACAGCCGGCACATCAAGCTGCTCGCCACCTGCTGCCGCGTGGTGTCCTCCGGCGTGGGGTCGGCGCTGCTGCGCTGGCCTCCGACGGGACGGCGCGGGCGGGCGTCCCGCCGACGGCCGGGTTTCCTGATCCGCCCGCGCGGCCCCGTCCGAGGGCTTGCTGAAGCCCGCGAAACGGTAGGCGACGTCCATCATGCGGTCGCGCTCGTTGCGCCGGAACCCTCCCACGCATCTGAAGGTCCTGGCGCTCCCGTCTGTTCGACCCCGCGCGCGAGCTGGTGGAGTGGACGCCGGCCTGATGGACGCACCGGGGCCCGCGCCACCGCTCACGCCGTGGCGCGGGTCACTCCGTGACCTCGGCCTCCACCGGCTTGGGGATGAGGAAGGACGTCGCGAAGGCCGCCGCGATGAGCGCGACCCCGGCGATCATGCCTGCCGTGTATCCGGCGGGTGACGTCTTGTCGGCCGGTGCGGCGGCGGTCTGCACGGCGTACAGGACGGCGAAGCTGAGACCGGCGCCGAGGTTGAAGGCGCCCGCGTTCAGACCGGGCAAAAAGCCCGGGTTCTCCTTCGGGGAGAGCACGATGCCGAGGCCGTTGAGGACGATGTTGCCCACGCCCGCGTAGGTGACGCCGATGAGGACCGACGCGGCCAGGAGCAGAAGCCGCGAGTCGGCGTGCAGCGTGAACAGCATCAGGGCCACCGTCACGGCCGAGCCGATCAGGCCGAGGCGCAGGATGCGGCCGTATCCGTACGTGGCGGCCAGGCGCCCGGCGATCGGGCCCATGGCGAGGCCCGCGAGGGCGTACGGCGTCAGGGTCCACCAGGCGGACTGCTCGGCGCCCATGCCGAACCCGGCCTGGGCGTCCTGGGCGAAGGCGGGGATCATGCCGTTCATCACGGCGAAGACGCCCGTCATGGTGAGGACGGTGGTGAGCAGCAGCGCCCAGGTGGAGCGCTGGCGCAGATGCCGGGTGGCGACCAGCGGGTGGCTGCTGCGGTCCTCGGTGCGCCAGAACAGGGCGAAGGCGACGGCCGCGACGACGAGCAGACCGGCGACCAGCGGCCAGTTCGCGGCGCCCAGCTTCCCCGCTTCGTTCAGGGCGATGAGGGCGGCGCCGACCGAGACGACCAGGAGCGTGACGCCGGGCCAGTCCATGCGGGTGTCCGCGCCGTCGGTGGTGTGGGCGGCCTTGGACTCCGGGGTGAGGGTGGCGACCAGGAGCGCGGCGAGGGCGGCCACGCCGGCCATCGCCCAGAACACCGACTGGAAGCCGTGGTGGTCGGCGAGGTAGCCGCCCGCCAGGGAGTCGACGCCCGCGATGCCGCCGTTGACGGCGGTGATGACGCCGAGGAGGGTGCCGTACTTCTTCGGCTCGTGGACTTCGTTGCGCAGCATGATCAGGCAGAGCGGCACGGTGGGTCCGGAGACGCCCTGGATGACGCGGCCGACGAAGAGCATGGGCACGCTCTCGGCGAGCGCGGCGACCACGCAGCCGACGACCATGAGCGCGAGCATTCCGGCGAGCACCTTGCGGCGTCCGACGAGGTCGCCGAGGCGCGGCAGGAAGAGCGAGAAGAGCGCGGCGGAGGTGAAGAAGGCGGTCTGGGTCAGGCCGACTTCGGCGGAGGTCGCCCCGAGGGAGTCCTCGATGTTCTTCAGGGCGGGGCTGAGCATGCTCGCGTTGAGCTGGAAGGCGAAGCACGCGGCGAGGAGGGCTGCGACCAGGACGCCGACGCGCACCGGGCGGGAGCCGCGGGTGGTGGTGGGAACGGTGGAGGCGTTCATGCGGGGACGTCACCGATCCGCTCCAGGGCGTCCACGATCAGGTCCCAGAAGCGCTGGTGGTCGAGGTCGACGGCGACCTGGGTGTGGCAGTCGTCGGGGGCGGGCGCGCGGAGGTCCGTCACGGTCATGCCGAGGGTGAGGGTGCCGGTCAGCTCGATGTCGACGGGGGCCTTGCGGACCGTCATGACGTCGGGGTCGATGACGTACGCGACCGCGCACGGGTCGTGCACGGGGGGCGCCGCGAAGCCCTGGGCCTCCAGGTACATGGTGCCGAAGAAGTCGAGAAGCTCGCCCACGAAGACGGCGGGCCCGGTGCCCACCTTCGCGATGCGCTCGACGACCTCGGGGGTGGCGAGCGCCTGGTGGGTCAGGTCGAGGCCGACCATGGTGACCGGCCAGCGCTCGTTGAAGACGATGTGCGCGGCCTCGGGGTCGATCTTGATGTTGAACTCGGCGACGGGGCTCCAGTTGCCCGTGTGGTAGCCGCCGCCCATCAGAACGACCTCGCGGACGCGCTCGACGATGCGGGGTTCCTTGCGGGCGGCCATGGCGATGTTGGTGAGGCCGGCGGTGGGGACGAGGGTGATCTCGCCGGGCTCGTGCGCCATGACCGTGTCGATGATCAGGTCGACGGCGTGGCGGTCGTCCAGGGCCAGGGTCGGCTCGGGCATGACGGGGCCGTCGATGCCGCTCTCGCCGTGGATCTCGGCCGCCGTCTCGATGGTGCGCACCAGGGGGCGGCCGCAGCCTGCCGCGAAAGGCACGCCGGTGATGTTCGCGATGCGGGCCACCGACAGGGCGTTGCGGGTGACCTTCTCCAAGGTCTGGTTGCCCACCACGGTGGTGACGGCGACCAGCTCCACATCCGGGTTGCCGTGCGCCAGGAGCATGGCGATCGCGTCGTCATGTCCCGGGTCGCAGTCCAGGATGATCTTTCGGGGCATCGCGGAACCTCTTTGTTCGGCTGAGCCGTCGCCGCGGGGCGAAGGCTCGGGAAAACGTTCTCCGAAGACTTTGTGCACAGTGGCGAATTATGTCAATGGCCGAAACCACACCCTGGCAAACTCGCCCGGAACGGACAGGCCCCGATGGGTCCCGGCAGGTCCCGACAGGTCCCGACAAGCCGCGGGCAGGCCACAACTGGCTGAAACCGACCCAAAACAAGGGTCTGGTTGTGACGAACACCCGCTGATAACGTTTGCCGAAATTTGGCTTCAGTCGAAGGGTGGGCGCGGCGTGGCCGACGTAACGCTGAGAGATGTGGCCCGGGCATCGGGCTGCTCCGTCGCCACGGTCTCGCGGGTCCTCGCGGGTACGCGCCCCGTCGGCGCCGAGACCGCCCGCCGGGTCCGCGAGGCCGCCGACGCGCTCGGCTACCGGCCCAATCACGCGGCCCGGGCGCTGCGCGGCCGCTCCACGGGCACGGTCGGCCTCGTCCTGCCGCAGATCACGAACCCCTTCTATCCCGCGCTGGTGCGGGAGTTGACGCACGCTCTGCACGCCGACGCGCGTGCCGTGCTGCTCGCCGACTGCGACGACGATCCGGCGGCCGAGGCGGAGTACGTGGCCGACCTGCTGAGCCGGCAGGTAGACGCGCTTCTGGTGATCCCGGCGCACGAGGACCGCAGCCGGGAGGCGGTGGCCGCCGCCGCCGCCCGGGTGCCGCTCGTCCTGATGGACCGCGGGTGCGGGCCCGGCGTCGCGGACTCCGTCGCCGTCGACAACACCGCGGGCATGGCCCTCGTCCTCGATCATCTGGCCGCCACCGGGCGCCGCCGCGTCTGCTTCATCGGGGCGGCCGGGACGGCCTCGGCCGCCGCCGAGCGGCGTGTGGCCTACGCGGCAGGGGCGGGCGCGCTCGATCCCGGCGCCCCGGAGCGGGTGGCCCTCGGCGACTTCTCCGTGGAGTGGGGGCGGGCCGCGGTCGACGAGGTGTGGGGCGCCCGTCCCGACGCCCTGGTCTGCGCCAACGACCTCATCGCGATCGGGGCGCTGCAGCGGCTCCAGCAACTCGGCGTGGGCGTGCCGGGCGAGGTGGCCGTCACCGGCTTCGACGACATCCCGATGGCGGCGCTCTCCGCGCCGGGCGTCACCACGGTCCGCCAGCCGGTCCCCGAGCTGGCCGCCGAAGCGGCGCGCCTGCTGGACCTACGCCTGTCCGGCGACGAAGCCGGTCCCCAGCGGGCGATACGGCTCGCGCCGACACTCGTCGTACGCGAGTCGAGCGCCCCACGCCGCGCGGGCGTCCCGCTCCAGGGAGAGCGGGACGAGGCGGAGCAGGTCACCTAGAGAGGCGGACGGCGCATCCCCGGGATGGAGCAGGAGCGGGACAACCCCGCGCGGGGCCCCAACTCATGCCTGCCGCCGATGCCCGCCGCCGATGCCCGCGGCGAGCGCTCCAGGAAGGCGGACGGCGCTCCAGGGGCCGTGCCCATCCTTTCGTCGGGGGTGGGCCCCCCGGCGCGGTGATGTCGTCTCGCGCCGGGGGAACCGCCGACGACTACGGGGGACGCCGTAGCCCACGCCCCCTGGCGGACGCCGTGCCTCCGCCCCCGAAGGCGCCGATCAGCGTGTTACCTGCCACGTGAGCGTGTCCGTCAGCAGGGAGCGCAGCTCCGGGTCGCGGACCGCGTCGGTCGGGTCGGTGGCGCGGACCGAGAGCGTGTGCGTACGTCCGTCGGCGGGGACGCCGAGGGCGCGTGGGCTCACCACGGTGTCGCCCCTGGCCCGCCTGACCTCGCGGCCGTCGACGGACCAGCGCAGCCGGACGCCCCGCGCCACCCGCACGCCCACCTTCGCGTCGCGCCGCACCGCGCGGTCCGTGGGCGTGACGGCGGTGACGACGGACGCGTGCCGGTGGAAACCGGCGATCATGGCCTCGCGCCCGGGCAGGTTGAACTCCCGGCCGAGCGTACGCATGATCGAGTTGGCGGTGGGCCGGTAGAGACCGCGCGGGTAGTAGCCGCCGCCCTCGTACGCGCCGACGGTGCCGCCGTCCGGCGAGGTCCGGCCGATCCACCGGTACCACTTCTTCTTCTGGGCGGTCAGCTGGGCGGCCGTGAGCTTGCTGGTGTTCGTCTCCCAGGGCTCGGCACCGGTGTAGGTGCCGTACTCGTCGTACCAGTATTCGTCGGCCAGCTTGCCCAGCGAGTGGCCCGTCTCGTGGACGACGACCTGGTCGGACTGGGCGTTGTCGGAGGAGGCGGTCGCGATGCCGTCGTAGCCGGACGGCGAGGTGATGTCGTTGTAGCCCGCGCCGCCGTACTTGGTGGAGTTGGCGAGGACGATGACGAGGTCGGGGTCCGCGGCCTTCTTCGCGTACGACTCGACCTTGTTGGTGTCCACGCACAGCAGACGCTCGATGCCGTCGCAGAAGAAGGCCGAACCGAGCGCGGTGTCCTTGACGGTGCCGCTCACCGGGTCGCCGGAGACGCCGGACTGCCGGGACACCGCGTCGACGGCCCAGACGTTGAAGAGGCTCTTGTACGAGGCGTACGGCTCGACGGCGGCTACCTTCGCCCACTTGGCGCGCGCGTCGGCGTGGAAGTCCCCCTGCTGGGACGCGGTGTAGCCGTCGCCGATGAAGACGACGTCGAGCTTGGAGGCGGTGGGCCCGGCCTGCACGATCGGGACGACGTCTCCGTCCGCCTTGATCGTGGCGCGGTCCTTCGCGGTGAGCGGCTCGGCCGCCGGGACCTCGGTGTGCCGCGGATGGCCTCCGGTGCCGGTGAAGTACTCGACGCTCTGGGTCCGGGTCCGCCGGTCCGGGTCCGGGCCCGCCGCCGTGGCCGTGCCGGCCGGGGCGGTGGCGGCGAGCCCCGCGGTGAGGGCGATCCCGGTGGCGAGGGCGGCGCGCAGCGGCGTGCGTCTGACCCTGCCGGGTATTCGGTGCGTGGGGGGCATGGGCGTCCTTCCGAAGTACGCGATGCACGCGATGCATGCGATGCACGCGATATAAATGGCGTGTTAAGCGGGGTTAAGGCGCGGCTCAACGTAGAGGCTCCTGGGGCTCCAGGCAATGGCTGTGCGTCAAGTCGCCTGTGAGACGGGCGTGTTCGTCGCCGCAGCCGCGTACGTCGCCGCAGCCGCGTTCACTCCGCCCTGAGCCCCGGGCGCGACGCAGGGAGAGGCCAGTAGTGGCGACGCAGAACAGTTCCGACGGCGTACAGTCCGACGACCCGGCCGAGATCGGGCGGCGCGTCCTGCGTCTGCGCCGCGAACGCGGGCTCACCCAGCGACAGTTGGCCGAGCCCGCCTACACGCCCGCGTACGTCTCCACCCTCGAATCGGGCAAGGTGCGCCCCTCCGAGGCCGCGCTGCGCCACCTCGCCGAGCGCCTCGGCGTCAGTCACGAGGAGCTGGCCACGGGCCGCCCCGCCGAGCTGGCCGCCGGGCTGCGGCTTCGGCTGACCGACGCCCGGCGCGCCCTCGCCACCGGCGCCCCCGAGGACGCGGCCAGGCTCTTTCGCGCCCTGCACGAGGAAGCCGTCGCGCATACGCTCGCCGAGGAGCAGGCGGCCGCGCTGCTCGGCCTCGGCGACTGTCTGCTGGAGTCGGGTGAACTCACAGGCGCCCGCGACTGTTTCGCCGCCGTCGAGCGGCTGCTCGCCGACGAGCCGCTGCCGCGGCGGGTCCCGGCCATCCGGGGCCGGGCCACCGCCCATCTGCTCACCGGCGAGCTGCGGTACGCCTGTTACCTCCTGGAGAGCACCCTCGACGAGCTCGACGCCGCGGACCTGCACGACCCGGAGTCACTGCTGCTCCTCTACACGGCGTCCATCGCGCCCTACATGGACATGGGCGCGCACGCCCGTGCGGCGCACGCCGCCGAGCTGGCGCTCGCGCTCGCCCCGCGTGTGAACGATCCGGCGCTGGTCGCGGGCATGCACCGCGGAGTCGCCCGCACGCTCATCGCCGAGGGCCGCATCGCGGAGGCGGACGCGTCGCTCGCCAAGGCCCAGGAGCTCTACCGCCAGCTGCACATCCGCACCGAACTCGCGCACTGCCACTGGATGCGCGGCTACGTACACGCCCAGGACGGCGACCTGGAGCACGCCGAGAGCGAGCTGCGTACGGCCCGCTCCATCCTCGCCTCCAAGCGGGCCGCGCTCTTCACCGAGCAGGTCGAGGTGGAGCTGGCGGACGTACTGCGGCGGCGCGGCAGGACCGCCGAGGCGGAGGCCCTGCTGCGGCCCCTGCTGACCTCCGGGCCCCCGCCGGCCTCCGGACCTCTGCCGGCCTCCGGCGGCGAAGCAGGCGGCGCGGGCGGCGCGGACGGCGCGGACGACGGTGCGAGCGGCGCGGGCGGCGCGGATGGCGCGGGCGGCGCGGGCGGCGCGGACGACGCGGGTGAGGGCACGGGGGCGCTCGGGGCCGGGCGGGGCGCGGTGCATGCGGGCGGCGCGCACCGGCTGCTCGGGCTCATCGCCGAGGAGCGGGGTGACACGGAGGGCGCCGAGGAGCACTACTGCGCGGCGCTGTCCCTGCTCGAACGGTCGAGCGCCGCGGGGGACCTCGCGGACCTCTGCCGTCTCCTCGGGGATCTGCTGCGCCGCACGGGACGGGTGGAGGCGGCCATGGACGCGTACCGGACGGGGCTCGGCCACCGGGCCGCGCCCGGCACGACCACGCTCGGGCCCGCGCCCGCCACTCCTCCGATGTGATGCGGCCCCGCGTCCGACCCGCGTCCCTCCCGCGTCCACCCCTCCCCTGCATCGAAGGATGTAGCCCCATTTCATCCGCGGCTACGACTCCAGTGATCGCGACGGCTCCGACGATGGGAGGAAACACGCCTGTTGCGACGGGTGTCCCGCGAGGAGACAGACATGACAGGTCTTCACCCCACTTCCCCGGCGCCTCACTCACCGGAGCGCTGGGACGCGCGCTGGCCGGCGGCCTCGTCATGGGTTCGGCGCTGGGCGCCGGCACCGAGCTGGGCCCGGTGGTGGCCGACGCCCTCGGGGCGAGCGGCTTCGTGGCGCGACTGGTTCCGGCCGTGCTGGTCAGCGCGGTGGCCGTGCCGCTGGTGGTGCTCGCGCTGCGCCGCCGGGGCGGCTCGCTGAGGGACCTGGGGTTCGGCGGGGCGGGCGAGAATCCGCGGGCCCTTCTCTTCGGGGCCGCGGTGGTCGTGGGATCCGCGGCGCTCGTGCTGGGCGCGGGGACGGCCGCCGGGGTGCTGCGGTGGTCGCGGCCCGATCCATGGACGCTCACCGGGTACGTGGTGACGAACGCCGTGGTCGCGCTGCTTCTGGAGGCCCTGCCGGAGGAGACGACGCTGCGCGGCTACGCGTGGACGTCGCTGCGGGGGCGCTTCGGCGGCCTCGGCGCGGCGCTGGGCACGACGGCCGTGTTCCTGGTCGTGCCCGGCGTCTCGACGGTGGTGGGGGCGGCGACCGCACACCTCGTCGGCCGCGAGGCCGGGCCCGTCGGGCTCGCGCCGGGCGGGCAGGATCCGGTCGGCTATCTGGTCCTGCTGACGGTGTTCGGCTTGACGCTCGTCTCCGCCCGCACGGCGGTGCGGCGCGCCCCGCTGTGCGTCGGCATCGGCGCCCATCTGGCGTTCCTGACCGTCAACCGGGTCGTGTACGAAGGCGACCGGCGCGGGGCGGGCTGGCACGCGGAGCCGTCGTCGCCGGGACTGGAACTCCTCGTACCCCTCTACCTGTTGGTGGCCATGGCGGTGTTCGCGCTGTGGCGTCGGGCAGGGCGAGGGCAGAATCCGGCCGCACCGCGAGGCCGGCGAGTCCTGGACCGGGCGCCGGGCCCACCGCACAGGCAGAGAACGCCATGAGTCGGCCGCGGCGACCGTTCCTGGACAACGGCGGTGGCGAAGGCGCGCCATTCGTGGACGTCGGCGGCGACAGGGCGCACCATGGCGGGGCAGACAGCCGGCCCGCGTTTCCCGGCACCCGAGACAGCCCAGGCCGAGCGCCTGGGAAGGGAGCGGCCCCTTGGCCTCCTCAGCGCCCCCGCCCGAGCCCCAGTCCACCTTCCGTACCCTCCCCTCCACCGCCGAGGTCGTGATCGTCGGCGGCGGGGTGATGGGCGCGAGCATCGCCTTCCATCTCGCCGAAGCGGGCGTACGGGACATCGTCGTCGTCGAGCGCTCCACGCTGGGCCGCGGCAGTTCGGGCAAGCCGATCGGCGGAGTGCGGGCGCAGTTCTCCGATCCGCTCAACATCGAGCTGGGCCACCGGAGCCTGCGCGCCTTCCAGGACTTCCCGCGCCGCCCCGGCGCCGCCATCGGGCTCGACACCGTCGGCTATCTGTTCCTGCTGACCAGCCCGCCGCAGGTGGCGGAGTTCGAGACCGCCGTACGCGTCCAGAACGGACTCGGCGTCCCCAGCCGCATGATCGGCCCCGCGGAGGCCCAGGCGCTCTGCCCTTACCTCAGCACCGAAGGGCTGCTCGCCGCCGCCTACTCCCCCGACGACGGCCACGCGCGTCCCGCCCTCGTCGTCCAGGGGTACGCGCGCGCCGCGGCCCGGTCCGGTGTCGTCTTCGCGACGCACACCGCCGTCACCGGCATGGACACGGCCGGGGACCGCGTCACGGCCGTGCACACGGACCGCGGCCGGATCTCCTGCGCGACGGTCGTGTGCGCCGCGGGCGCCTGGTCGGCGCGGATCGGCTCCATGGCGGGCGTCGAGCTGCCGGTGCGCCCGCTGAAGCGTCAACTCGCCTTCACCGCACCGCTCGTGCCCGCCCCACCGCGCACCCCCTTCACCATCGACTTCTCGTCGTCGGCGTACTTCCACAACAGCGACGACGGGCTGCTGATCGGCCTCGCCGATCCCCGCCAGGCGGAGGGCTTCGACACCACGTGGACGCCGGAGTGGCTCGACCTGTTCCGCGCGGCCGTGCGGCGACGGGCGCCCGCGCTCGCCGGCATGGAGGCGATCGGCGGCTGGGCGGGTCTGTACGAGGTCACGCCGGACCACAACGCGCTGATCGGCCGCTCCGCCACCGTCCCCAACTTCCTGTACGCGACCGGGTTCTCCGGGCACGGGTTCCTGCAGGCCCCCGCCGTGGGCGAGATCGTCCGCGATCTGCACCTGGGGCGCCGGCCGTACGTCGATGTCACCCCGCTCGGCGCGGACCGCTTCCACGCCGGATACGAGAGCCGCCCCGAGGCCCATGTGGTGTGAAGGCCCGCCGCAAGAGGCGCGGGCCCGTACCGGAAGGACGACTTGCCGATGATCGCCCAGTGGCGGCTGCGTGCCGCGTTCGCCGCGCGGCTCTCCCGAATGTACGGGCGTGAAGTCCCGGCGTACACCACGCTCGTGGACGTCTCCCACGAGGTCAACGAGGACGTCCTGCGCGCACGGGGAGCCGACGCCGAGCGCCTGGGCTCCATCGGCCGGGTCACCGCCGAACGGCACGGCGCCATCCGGGTCGGCACCCCCGAGGAGCTGCGGCAGGTCGCCCGCGTCTTCGGCGCGCTCGGCATGCGCCCCGTCGGCTTCTACGACCTGCGCGACACCGCGGGCGGCGCGCTGCCCGTCGTATCGACCGCGTTCCGGCCGGTGACCGAGGACGAGCTGGACCGCAATCCGTTCCGGGTCTTCACCTCCATGCTCACCGTCTCCGATCCCCGCTTCTTCGACGCGGACCTGCGCTCGCGGCTGACGGCGTTCCTCGCCGGGCGTGAGCTGTTCGCGCCGGAGCTGCTGGCCCTGGCCGACCGGGCCGAGGCCGAGCGGGAGCTGCCCGAGGCGGACGCCGAGCGCTTCCTCGCTCTGGCCGTGCGGGCGTTCGAGTTGTCGGCGGAACCCATCGACCGGGACTGGTACGCCGCCCTGGAGCGGGTCTCCGCCGTCGCCGCGGACATCGGCGGCGTACGCAGCACCCACATCAACCACCTCACCCCGCGCGTCCTGGACATCGACGAGCTGTACCGGCGGATGACCGAGCGCGGCGTCGAGATGATCGACACCATCCAGGGGCCGCCCCGCTGGGAGGGTCCTGACGTCCTGCTGCGCCAGACGTCCTTCCGGGCGCTCGCCGAACCGCGGGCCCTGCGCGCCGCGGACGGCACCGTGACCCGCGGCGCGCTGCGGGTGCGCTTCGGCGAGGTCGAGGCCCGCGGCATCGCGCTGACCCGCGAGGGCCGCGCCCTGTACGACCGGCTGCTCGGCCTCGTCGACGAGCGGACCGCGGGCCGGCCGCCCGCCGAGCGGGGTGACATCGCCCGCGCCGTGTGGGCGGAGCACCTGCCGCCGACGGAACAGGGGTTGGCCGAGCGCGGGCTCGGCTTCTTCACGTACCACGTGGTTCCCGGCACCCGCCCCAGGGACAGCCGTCCGCCCTCCGGCATCGGCGCGCTCCTGCGGGACGGCCGGGTGCGGGCCGAGCCGATCGTGTACGAGGACTTCCTGCCCCGCTCCGCCGCCGGGATCTTCCAGTCGAACCTGAGCGACACCGGGTCCAGGGACGGCGCCCAGGAGGGCAGCGCGTACGACGCCGAACGGCTCTCCGGCGCCATGGACCGGGAGGTGCTCGACCCCTTCACGCTGTACGAGCGGCAGCGCGACCGCTCCCTGGCCCGTGTCGCCCGCGAGCTGCACCTCACCGCCGTGCCCCGCTGAGCACGTGTCGGCGCTGCTCCCCACCGGCCTCCCACCGGCCTTGATCTTCACGATCGCCCTCGTGCGATGCTGGGAACGCGCCCAGAGGCACCGAGAGCAACGGGGAGTACGGCATCGCGATGGCAGTGGCACGAAGGACAGCGAAGGGCGTCTGGGACCGTTTCTCGGCGTCCGACCCCGGACTCCTGCGCCTCATGGCGGGGTTGCGTACGGTCGGGGCGATCCTTCTCGCGCTCGCCGTGCTCGCCCTCGTCGGCACCTCGGTGACGCATCTCGTCGCGGGCGCGATGACGGCGATGGTCGCCACGTTCGCGATCCAGGAGAAGGAGGTGCGCGGCCAGGCGATCACGCTGGCGCTCGGCCTGCCCGTGGCGCTCGCCGCGATATCCCTGGGAGCGCTGCTCAACTCGCGGGTGATCGCCGGTGACGTCTTCTTCGTGATGCTGATCTTCGGGGCGGTGTACTCGCGCCGGTTCGGCGACCGGGGCACCGCGCTCGGTCTGATCGGCTTCCAGGTCTACTTCGTCTCGCTCTTCGTGAGCGCGTCCGTCCCGGCCCTGCCCGAGCTATGCCTGACGCTGACCATCGCCTTCGTGTGCGGCGCGGCCGCGCGGTTCGCCCTGGTGCCGGAGACGCCCGAACGCACCCTGGCGCGGCTGCGCGAGGCGTTCCGCGCCCGGCTGGCCCAGCTCGTCGCCCACCAGATCGAACTGCTCGAAGCCGACGCCGAGGACGTGGACAAGGTCCTCGGCGATCTGCGGCGCAGCACCGCACGGCTGCACGAGGCCGCGCTGATGATCCAGGGCCGCCTCGAAGAAGGCACCAGCGACGCCTCGGCGGCGGCCCTGCTCCAGCGGAGGATCGCCGACGCCGAGATCGCCGCCGAGCGCCTGGGCGTCCTGCTCCTCAACGCCCGCAGCGCCGAGCGCGTGGACACGCTCACGCTGCATCTGCCGAACGCGTCCGCGCCCATGCCACCGCGCGCCCGGATCGCGCAGGACGCGGGCACGGCGCTGCGCAGGGACCTGCGGGCCCTGCACCTGCTCGTGGTGCGCCTGGTGCCCGACGACCGCGGCACGGCGCTCCCTTACGTACGCAACCGGCTGCTCGGCTACCGCGAGGAGCAGGGCCTGCCGCAGGGTTCACCCGCGATCCAGGACTGTTTCCGCGCGGTCGGCGAGGCGGCGCGCGCCATCCTCGGCCTGCGTCTGGCGGTGGCCGGTTCCCGGGACGAGGAGTACGACACCCCCGAAGCGGCCCGCTCCCGCGAGGAGTTCGAGGCGGAGGAGATCTCGATCTCCGGCGAGGCGGTGGAGGCGGCCGAGGAGGAGCCGAGCGGGCTGCGCCGCCCCACGACCAGGGCCGCGGTGCAGGTGTCGGTGGGCTCGGCGCTGGCCATCGTCGGGGGCGAGTTCCTGTCCACGCAGCGCTGGTACTGGGCCGTGCTGACCTGCTGGGTCGTCTTCCTCAACACCGCGTCCACCGGCGAGATCCTGGTCAAGGGCTACCGCCGTCTGCTCGGTACGGTGCTCGGCGTGGTGGCCGGGGTGGCGCTGGCCGGGGCGGTCGGCAACCACACGTGGATCGCGTTCGCCCTGGTCCTCCTCTGCGTCTTCGGGATGTTCTTCACCGCGCCGCTGTCCTACGCCCTGATGTCCTTCTTCGTCACGGCGATGCTGGGTCTGCTCTACACCCTCCTCAACACCTACAGCCTCGACGTCCTGGTGCTGCGCGTCGAGGAGACGGCGCTCGGCGCGGCCTGCGGGATCATCGCGGCGGTCCTCGTCCTTCCGGTGCGTACGTCGCACCGTACCGACGAGGAGCTGGGCACCGTCCTCGCCCGCCTCCGGGACGTCGTATCGGCCGCGGTGGCGCAGCTCAGCGGCGGCCCCGCGGTCGATCTCGTGGACCTGGCGCGGGACCTGGACACGGCGCTGGACGATCTGCGCAGCTCCACGAAGCCGTTGACCCATCCGATCGCCCCGCTACGGGCGCGGCGGCAGAACGCCCGCTATGTGGTGGCGCTCCTGGAGACCTCCGCCTACCACGCGCGTTCGCTGGCGGCGACGGCCGAGTTGGTGCCCTCCAGCAAGAGCGTGGCGGCCGACGCGCGCCTGGCGCTCGCGGGGCGGCGCATCACGCACAACCTCGATCTGATCGCCGCGCACGTACGCGACGAGGAGCCCACCGGCGAGATCGAGTCGGGCGCCAGCATCGCCTCGATGCTGGACAGCGGCCGCCAGGACGTACTGCGCACCGGCTCGGTGGCGTTCCGCGTGCTGCGGCATCTGCAGCGCCTGGACGAGGGCATCGTGGGCCTGGCCCGCCCGCTCGGCGTCCCGCTGACGGCGCGGGAGGAGAAGGTGGCGGGGGCGCGGGGTGCCGGGAAGGGGTGACGGGCGCCGGTCACCGCCGCCGGACGGCCGCGTGCGCCGCGGCGAAGTCGGCGAAGGAGCGGGGCGCGCGGCCCGTGACCCGTTCCACGGCGGGGCTCGTACGGTCCTCCGCTCCCTTCCCGATCGCCTCGTCCATGCCGGCGAGGAGGTCGGCGAAGCGCTCCGGCATGCCGGTGGCGGCCAGCCGGTCCCGCATCGCCGCGCGAGGAACGGCACGGTGGCGCACCGTCCTGCCCGTGACGCGGGAGAGCGTCGCGGCGACATCGGCGTAACTCAGCGCCTCGGGCCCCGTGATGAGGTGCGCCGTGTTGTGCGGCCGCTCGTCCGTCAGGGCCCGCGCGCCGACCTCCGCGATGTCCTCGGCGTCGACGAACGCGACACGGCCGTCTCCGGTGGCCGTCACGATCTCGTCGCGCTCGCGGACACTGACCGCGTGGACGTGGTCGCCGGTGAAGTTCTGCATGAACCAGGAGGGTTGGAGCACGGCCCACTGCGGGAACCGCTCGCGGACCGCGCGGTACACCTCGCCCAGGCCGCCGTCCGACTCCGCGATGGCCGAGGAGCCGAGCAGGACCACGCGGTCGACTCCCGCCCCGCGCGCCCGCTCCAGGAACGGGAGCAGACGCGTGGCGGGTTCCGGCGCGGCGGTGGGCGGGACGAGGTAGAGGCGGCGTACGCCTTCCAGGGCCGGGGTGTGGGTCGCCGTGTCGTCCCAGTCGAAGCGCGCGGACTCGTGACCGGCGTCCGGGTCCGGGCGCCGGCTCGCCGCCCGCACCCGGTGGCCCGCACCCGCCAGGCGGTCGGCGACGCGGCGGCCGGTGTTGCCGGTGCCGCCGGTCACGAGGATCGGCTCCGCGCGGCCGCTCATCGCCCGGCTCCCACGAACGGGGCGTCGGTGCCGCCCGCGATCACCAGGGCGGTCAACGGGTCCCAGTAGTCGCGGTAGCGGGCGATCAGCCCCTGCCTGACGGTCACGACGGCGACGTACGACATCGCGAAGGGCCTCCCTGTGGCCACCGAGCGTCCCTCGGCGCGCATTTCGACGATGACGACATCGGGGTCGCCGGTGTGGTGGGTCTCGACGTGCGGGAAGGCGGCGAGGTCGATGTGGTCCGGATAGGCGGTCATGTACGCGCGGACGGCGGCCTTGCCGTCCAGGCGGCGCGGGGCGCCGGGCGGGGCGAAGGGGAACTCCTCGGTCACAGCTGTGCCTCTCCGTGGTCATGGCGGAGCCCGCGCTAAAATGCGGACCATCAGTCCGGATTCACGATACGGACTAGCGGTCCGTTTTTCCAGTGGAGGCACCGTGACACCACCCCCGCGCAAGGAACGGGCCGACGCCCAGCGCAACCGCGAGGCCGTACTGGCCGCCGCCGAGCGGCTGTTCACCGAGCGCGGCGA
Source organism: Streptomyces sp. NPDC003032 (assembly GCF_053591415.1). Taxonomy (NCBI): domain Bacteria; kingdom Bacillati; phylum Actinomycetota; class Actinomycetes; order Kitasatosporales; family Streptomycetaceae; genus Streptomyces; species Streptomyces sp. NPDC003032. The sequence goes on from NZ_JBSFTT010000038.1 coordinate 52,672, forward strand.
TCCCGACCGCGTCTCCATGGACGACATCGCGGCCGCCGCCGGGGTGGGCAAGGGCACGCTCTTCCGCCGGTTCGGCGACCGCGTCGGGCTCGTCAAGGCGCTCGTGGAGCAGCGCACCGAACAGCTGCGGGCCGAGGTCGTCGCCGGGCCCCCGCCGCTCGGCCCGGGTGCGCCCGCCGAGGAACGCGCCCTCGCACTCCTGGACGCCCTGCTGAGTCTGAAGCTGGCCACACGGCCCCTCATGCTCGCCCTGGAGAGCGCGGGCAGCGGCAGCCCCTACCGCAACGACACCTACACGCTGTGGCACGCCGAACTCACCACGCTGCTCACCGAGGCGCGCGGCGAGCGGAACGCCGATTTCCTCGCGCACGCGCTGCTGGCCGCCGTGCGCAGCGACCTGATCGAACACCTCTGCGCGAACGGCACCCCGCCCCGGCGCATCCACGACGGCGTGGCCGCTCTCGCCCGCGCGACACTGAGCGCGGACACGCCCCAGCCCCCGTACCGGAAGGCGTGACACATCGATGACGGCACCCAGCCTGCTCGCGGTCTTCGCCCACCCCGACGACGAATCCCTGGCGGCCGGCGGAGTGCTCGCCCGGCACGCCGCGGCCGGCGCCCGCACCGCGGTCGTGACGGCGACCTGGGCCGCGGGCACCCGGCGCGCGGCGGAGCTGGCTGAGGCGGTGCGGATCCTCGGCGCGGGCGTGCCACGCCTGCTCGGCTACGCCGACGCGCGCGTACCGGAATCGGCGCCGGGCGAGGCGCGGTTGCGCGACGCGCCGCTGGACGAGGCGGTGGGGCGGCTCGTGGCGCATGTCCGGGAGGTCCGCCCGGAGATCATGGTCACCCATGACGCCTATGGAGGGCTGACCGGCCACCCGGACCACGTCCACACCCACCGGCTGACCGTGCTCGCCGCACAGGCCGCCGGGCTCGAACAGCTCTACCCGGAGGCCGGCGCCCCCTGGCGGCCGCACGCCCTCTACCTGGCCACGCACCCGCACTCGGCGGTGGCGGCGCTGAGCACTGTGGTCGGCGTACGCGAGGCGGTGCGCAGTGTCCCGGACGCGTGGGTCACCGCGGCCGTCGACGTGGGCCCGTGGCTGGACCGGAAGACGGCCGCCGTGCTGGCCCACCGCAGCGAGGTGGAGCGGGGCGCCGTACCCGGCCTGATCGCCGCCCTCGCACCAAAGGACCGCGGGCGGCTCCTCTCCACGGAGTGGTACATCCGCCACGACCTCACCCCGACGGCCGGGAGACAGACCGAACTCACCGCCGCGCCGTGTCCGATCACAGGCGGATGACTGCCTTCCCCGGAGCCCAGTAGAGACTCACCAGATGCGGACGCGCTCCGCCGGGTCCAGCCACAGGCCGTCGCCCTCCACCGTGCCGAACGCCTCGTGGAACTCGTCGAGGTTGCGGACGATGTTGGCGCGGAACTCCGGCGGCGAGTGCGGGTCGATCGTGAGGTACTGCTGCTCCTGCTCCTTGCGGCGCTTGGTGCGCCAGCAGTACGCCCAGTTCTTGAAGAGCCGCTGCGAGCCGGTGCCCTCGTCGCTCTGCGGCATCGGCGCCCCGTCGAGCGCGATGAGGTACGCGGTGTGCCCGATGGTGAGGCCGCCGAGGTCGCCGATGTTCTCGCCGACCGTCAGCGAGCCGTTGACGAACTCGCCGGGGAGGTTGCGGGGCGAGAAGGCGTCGTACTGCTTGATCAGTGCCTTCGACTTGGCCTCGAACGCGGTCTTGTCGGCGGCGGTCCACCAGTCGTTGAGGTTGCCCGCGCCGTCGTACTGCGCGCCCTGGTCGTCGAAGCCGTGGCCGATCTCGTGGCCGATGACCGCGCCGATGCCGCCGTAGTTCTCCGCGGGGTCGGCGTCGGGCGAGAAGAACGGCGTCTGCAGGATGCCCGCGGGGAAGCAGATCTCGTTGGTGCCCGGGTTGTAGTACGCGTTGACCGTCTGCGGCAGCATGAACCACTCGTCGCGGTCGACCGGCTTGCCGATCTTGGCGAGCTGCCGGTCCGACTCGAACGCGGCCGCCGCCCGCGCGTTGCCGAGCAGGTCGTCGGCGCTGACCTGGAGCGCCGAGTAGTCGCGGAAGGTGTCCGGGTAGCCGATCTTGGGACGGAACGTGGCGAGCTTCTCGTACGCCCGCGCCTTGGTCTCGTCCGTCATCCAGTCCAGGCGGGCGATCGACTGGCGGTAGGCCTCCAGGAGGTTGGCGACGAGGTCGTCCATCATCGCCTTGGACGACGGCGGGAAGTGCCGCGCGACGTACTCCTTGCCGACGGCCTCGCCCATGGCGCCCTCGACGAGGGAGACGGCGCGCTTCCAGCGGGCGCGCAGCTCGGGCGTCCCGTTGAGAGTACGGCCGTAGAACTCGAAGTTGGTCCGCACGAACTCGTCCGAGAGATACGGCGCGCAGGCGCGCAGCACCCGCGTCAGCGCCCAGTCGCGCCACTGCTCGATCGGCACCTCGGCGAGGACCGTGGAGAGGTGGGAGAGGTAGGACGGCTGGCGGACGCAGGTCTCCGCGATGGTGGCGTCCGAGCCGCCGAGGCCCTCGATGAAGCCGCGCCAGTCGAACTCCGGGGCCAGCGCGAGGAGTTCGTCCAGGGTCGTGAGGTTGTAGGTCTTCAGCACGTCCCGGGTCTCGGCGCGCTCCCAGTGGCCGGCGGCGAGCCTGGTCTCCAGCGCGAGCACCGTCTTCGCGGCGGCCTCGGGGGCGGCGTGCTCGCCGAGCGCGAGGAGTTCGGTGAGGTGGGCGACGTACTTCTCACGGATCTCGGCGAACTTGTCGTCGCGGTAGTACGACTCGTCGGGCAGCCCGAGGCCACCCTGGAGGATGTTGAAGAGGTAGCGGTCGGAGTCGCGGTCGTCCGAGTCGATGTACGAACCGAAGAGCCCCGAGCCGCCGACGCGCTCGAAGCGGCCGAGGAACGCCGCGAGCTCATGGGTGTCCCGCAGGCCCGCGACCTCGTCGATCAGCGGCCGCGCGGGGGCGAGCCCGCGGGCGGCGATGGTCTCCTCGTCCATGAAGGAGGCGTACAGCGCGGCGATCTTCCGGGCCTCGTCGGCGGAGGCGCCCTCCCCGTCCGGTGACTGCGCCAGTTCCTGGATGATCTCCTTGACCTGCTCTTCGGCCGTGTCGGCCAGCTGCACGAAGGGGCCCCAGCTGGAGCGGTCCTCGGGGATCTTCTCGGTGTCCAGCCAGCGGCCGTTGACGTGCCCGAAGAGGTCGTCCTGCGGCCGGACCTCGGGGTTCATGCCCGCGCGGGCGTCATCCAGAATGCTCATCCACTCAGCCTATGCGAGCGATCAGCCCGGCACGAAGGGCTTATGCCCCGCCGCGGAGCCGCGGCCCGGCCATGACGTACGTAACGTACGTAACCACTTATTCTAGTTACATGGAATCGTCCGCGCCCCCCGGCATCCTGATGCGCGCCCACAGCGGCGCCACCTACCGCTTCGATCCGGGCGCGCTCTGCCTGGAGCTGCTGACCACCGGCGGCCCCGGCGAGTTCCGTCGGTACGAGATGCTGCACGCGCCCGGTGATCTGACCGCCTGGGTCGAGCGGTCGCGGCTGACGCCGGTCCCCGCCCTGGAGGTGTCCGAGGCCGAGGTGGCCGGCGCCCGGGGGCTGCGTGACGCGCTGTTCCGTGTGACGACCGCCCGCGCCCTGGGCGAGCCCCCCGCCCCGGCCGACCTCGCCGCCCTCAACGAATCGGCCGCGCACCCGCCGCTGGTCCCCCGCGTGGGACCGGACGGCGAGCGGCGCTGGGCGGGGGCCGCCGACGGGACCGCGCTGCTCTCCACCGTCGCGCGCGACGCCGTCGAGCTGCTGACGGGGCCGTACGCGCACCGCGTCCGCGTGTGCGCGTCCGACAACTGCCATCTGATCTACGTCGACACCTCCCGCCCCGGCCGCCGCCGCTGGTGCTCGATGGAGCACTGCGGCAACCTCCACAAGGTACGGACGCTGCGCGCCCGCCGCGCCGAGGAAGGCTGAGCGCCTCGCGTCAGGCACGCCCTACCGCGCTCCCGGCTGCGCATCGGGGAGTTGGCGGCCCATCTCGGCGTGCGCACCTCGGCCCTGCGGGTGTGCGAGCGCGTCGGGGCGCTCCGGTCGGCCCTGTCCCGGCGTGAGGCCGCGCTGAACCCGCGGACGCGGGCGATGCTGGAGGGCGCGGGCCATCCGCACCACTGCCTGGCGTCCGTGTCCCCGGCCCCCGGTGACAGTGCCCAGCAGCGGTCACCGTACCTGCCGGCTACCAGGTGCTCTCGAAGTACTTCACGCGCTCGTCGGCTCCGACGCAGCGCATGCCGGCCGAGGCCATGACGCGCTGTGAAGCGGCGTTGTCGAGGTCCGCGTCGCCCTTCACGCACGTGATGCCGCGGGCCCGGGCCAGCCGCAGCAATTCCCGCAGGGCCTCGACGGCGTAGCCCTTGCCGCGGGCGTCGGGGATCAGCCCGTATCCGATCGTGACGGTGCCCTCGGCGTCCGGGGGCCGGTTGAAGCCGAGGCTGCCGATGACGCGGCCGCTCTCGCGCTCGCGTATCTCGTAGTCGCCGAAGGGCTGCGGATCACCGGTCCGCGCACAGTGGCCGAGGAAGTCGGTGGCCGATTCCACATCGCCGTCGGTGGGGTAGCCGGGCCCCCACCGCTCCCCGTCCCCGGGCGTGCCCGCCACCACGCGGCGCGCCTCCTCGGCGCTCATCGGGTGCAGGACGAGCCGGTCTGTCACAAGATCTCCCATGACAGGTGGAGTTACCACCCCGAGCGGACCGGCCGCACGTCAATTACCGCTCGGCCCGCCCGGACCGTACGTCCTCCAGCGCTTCGGCGAGCATGGCGCAGAAGCGGGCGCGTTCCAGGGGCCTGCTCCGCCGTGGCCGTCCGGTGCTACGTGCCCGGGCGCGCCCCGGCGTACACGGGGGCGGGCCGGCGGCCTCGCCTCCGTTCCGGGCCCCGGCACACACAGGGGCCTCAGGGCGCACCGGCAGCGCGTCAGACCCGCGCCACCGGCTCGGCCGTCGCGGCCCGTCCGCCGGGCCCGGCCGCCGCTCGGGACGTCGCCCAGCCCGCCGCCACCGCCAGCAGCCCGCCCACTTGCAGCACGGCGAGCACGACCACACCGGTACGGAACCCCTCGGCCCCTCCCCCGCCGAGGCCGTACGCGAGGGACGCGACCGCCGGGCCCACCGTGAACGCCAGGGTGCGCACCGTCGCGCCCACGCCGCCGCCCGTGCCGATCATGTCGGCCGGGGTGGCGGCCAGCATCGCCGTGTTGTTGGGCGCGCCGAACACGCCCTGCCCGAAGCCGATGAGCGCGAGCCGCCAGGACAGGTCCGCGAGCCCCGCGTGCTCGTCCAGGGCCAGGGTCGAGAGCAGCCCGGCGAGGGTGAGGGCGCCGCCGAGCCCGGCGATCAGGTGGGGCGGATACCGGTCCATGAGCCGGCCGCTGAGCGGTGACCCCGCGGCGACCCCGCCCACGAAGAAGATCATGGCGAGGCCCATGAGTTCGGCGCCCGCGTGCAGGACGTCGGCGACGAAGAACGGCAGCAGAAAGAGCGAGAGCCCGATGAACGTGCCGGTCAACTGGAGGGACAGCAATGGCAGTCCGAACGCGGGCCGCCTGACGAGGGCGACGATCGGCTTCGACGACCGCAGCCGCGTCCACACCACCGCGAGCCCGGCCGCGCCGACCGCCAGCGCCCCGGCGACGTACGCCGAACCGCTCTCGACCCGGTCGAAGGCGAGCAGCAGCGCGGTGACCGCGCCGCCGAGCACCAGGACGTCGGTCAGCAGGGTCCGGTCGGGCACCGGCAGCCCGCCGCGCCCGCGCGGCAACATCCGCGAACCGAGCCACCACACCACCACCAGCACCGGTATCTTGACGAGGAACACCGGCCGCCAGCCGTACGCCTCGGCGACGAAGCCGCCCAGCGAGGACCCGGCCATCGAACCGAGCGGCATGATCGTGGCGACGTACCCGAGGGCCCGGCCGCGCAGCTTCGCCGGGACGCTCGCCGCGACCACCGGCATATAGATGGCGACGACCATCGCGCCCGTCGCGCCCTGCAGGACACGGGCGGTCAGAAGGACCCAGAAGGACGGCGCGAGGGCCGCGAGGACACTGGTCAGGCCGACGGCCGCGACCGCCGCGCGGAAGACGAGCCTGGTGTCCGCGCGGTCCGCCCAGCGTCCCGCGGGGATGGCGAGCGCCGCGGTGGGAAGGGCGTAGGCGAGGATCACCCACTTCGCCGCTCCGCTGCCGACGTCCAGTTCCTGGCCGATGGAGGGCAAGGTGACCGCCGACAGGCTCATCTCCAGGGTGACCATCAGCATGGCCAGGGCGATCACGAAGACCGGGCCCCATCGGGGGGTGTCAACGGCGGTGTCCGCGGGCTTCGTCGCGGCTGCGTTCGTCATGGGGCGACGGTACGGAGAGTGATCGCGTCGCCGCCTCTGTCGGATGACTGGGGTGTGCTCCACCGGTCGGCCTAGTCCCTGCGCAGGTACCGAACCCGGTCGCGCGACAGAGGCGGTGACCGGGCAGGTGTTCGTAGCTTCATCGGTGTCGGAAGCCGCACCACCGAGCCGAGGAGGCAGACATGAGCAACAACATCCAGCAGACCCGGACCCGGACCCAGCGCGACGAACGCCTGAAGGTGGCCGTCATCGTCGCCAGCACCCGCGAGGGCCGCTTCGCGCCCACCGTCGCCGACTGGTTCACCGGTCAGGCCGCCCAACGCGGCGATCTGGACGTGGACGTGATCGACCTGGCCGAGGCGCGGCTGCCGGACGGGCTCTCGGAACAGCGCGGACCGGAGGTCTCCGGGCTCACCCCGCGGATCGACGCGGCCGACGCGTTCGTGGTGATCACGCCGGAGTACAACCACAGTTTCCCCGCGACGCTGAAGACCGCGATCGACTGGCACTACTCGCAGTGGCGCGCCAAGCCGGTGGGGTTCGTCAGCTACGGCGGTATGGCGGGCGGCCTGCGCGCCGTCGAGCAGCTGCGGCAGGTCTTCGCCGAGCTGCACGCGGTGACGGTGCGCGACACCGTCAGCTTCCACGGCGTGTGGAACTGCTTCGACGAGTCCGGCGCCCTCCGCGACCCGACGGGCCCGGTGTCCGCCGCCAAGACGATGCTCGACCAGCTCGCCTGGTGGGGCCGCACGCTGCGCGAGGGCAAGACCGTCCGCCCCTACGCCGCCTGATACCAGCCGCTCTTCATCCACCAGGAGTTGACCGTCATGCACGCCGTACGTCTGCACACCTTCGGGCCCGCCGAGAACCTCACGTACGAGGAGGTCCCCGAGCCGGTGCCGGGGCCCGGCCAGGTGCGGATCGCCGTCGAGGCCGCCGGGGTCCATCTGCTCGACACGGCGCTGCGCGAGGGCGCCGCCGACCAACTTCCCTTCGCGCTCCCGGAGTTGCCGCTGATCGTGGGCCGCGAGGTCGCGGGTATGGTCGACGGGGTCGGTGACGGCGTCGACGAGTCCTGGCTCGGGCGGCGGGTCGCCGCGCACCTGGGTCTGGTGAACGCCGGGTACGCCGAGTTCGCCGTACGTGAGGTCGAGGCGCTGCACCCGCTGCCGGACGAGGTGGCCTTCGACATCGCCGTCGCGATGGTGGGCACCGGGCGGACCGCGCTGGCGATCGAGCATCTGGCCGAGTTCACCGCGGACGACGTGGTCCTGGTGACGGCCGCGGCGGGCGGCGTCGGGACACTCCTCGTGCAGGCCGCGAGGAACGCGGGCGCGACGGTGGTGGGAGCGGCCGGCGGCCCGGAGAAGGTGGAGCGGGTGCGGGCGCTCGGCGCGGATGTGGCCGTGGACTACGACGACCCAAGGTGGCCGAAGCTGGTCCGTGACGCCCTGCGCGGCCGCGACATCACCGTGGCGCTGGACGGGGTGGGCGGCAGGCCGGGGCGCGACGCGCTCGAACTGATCGGTTTCGGCGGGCGGTTGCTGCTGTTCGGCTGGTCGGCCGGGTCGGTCACCGAGCTGACGGCCCAGGACCTCTTCGACCGGCTGCTGGAGGTCACGGTCGCGCTCGGGCCTCGCCTGCTGAAGGTGCCCGGTGGGCTGCGGGCCACGCAGGACCGCGCCATCGCGGAGGCCGCTGCCGGGCGCCTGGTGCCCGCGGTGACGCGCTTCCCGCTGCGGGACGCGGCGGCGGCGCACCGGGCCCTGCAGAACCGCGAGACGGTCGGCAAGGTCGTCCTGATCCCGTAATCCTCTGACACCGTGCGGGGACGACGGCCTCTCCCCTCAACCCCGAGGCCCCGCCCGGCGTCACCTGTCGCAACGTACTGAGGAGTGTCATGAAGATGATCGCCGCCGCTCTGTCCGCCTACGGTCCGCCCGAGGTTCTGCGGCCCATGGAGCTGGCCGTTCCCGAGCCGGGGCCCGATGAGGTGCTGATACGGGTCAGGGCCGCCGGGGTGCAGCCGTTCGACCTGGGGGTGCGGGAAGGATGGGTGCCACCGGGCGTCGAGCCGGGGTTCCCGGTCGTCCCGGGCAACGAGTTCGCCGGGGTGGTGGACCGGATCGGCGGGCGGGTCGCCGACTTCGCGCCCGGCGACGAAGTGCTCGGTTACGGTCTGCTCGGCGGGTACGCGCAGTACGTCGCGGTCCCCGCCGAGCAGCTGGTGCACAAGCCGGCCACGATGCCGTGGACGGTCGCCGGCGGCTTCTCCGGCAACGGGCAGGGCGCCCATCTGGCGCTGTCCCAGCTGCGCGTGGGGCCCGGGGACACCGTTCTGATCGGCGCGGCGGCGGGTGCGCTCGGCACGTTCTCCGTGCAGCTCGCACGGGCCTGGGGCGCCACGACCGTCATCGGCACGGCGAGCGAGCGCAACCACGACCATCTGCGGGCGCTGGGGGCGATCCCGGTGACGTACGGCGACGGGCTCGTCGACCGGATCCGCGCCGTCGCGCCCGACGGCGTGGACGCGGCGCTCGACGCGGCGGGCCCGGAGGGGCTGCGCGCCGCCGTGGCCGTGGCCAAGGACCGCGGCCGTGTGGTGACCATGGTCGCCACGGAGGAGGCGGCGCGCCTTGGCCTGCCCGACTGGGGCGGCACCCGGTCCGCCACGCGCCTGGCCGAGCTGACCGCGCTGTACGAGAAGGGGGCGGTGGACGTACACCTGCGGGCGACGTTCCCGCTGGAGCGAGCGGTGGACGCGCACCGCCTGGTGGCCACCGGCCACGGCCGCGGCAAGGTGGTCCTTACCGTGGACTGAGCCGCGGACTGAGCCGTGGACTGAGCCGCCGACCGGACCGTGGGCTGAACAATGCGCTGGTCGGACGTAGGGTCTGGCCCATGGGGTTGTACGGGAGGGAAAGCGAACTCGGCGTCGTCGACCGGGTTCTTCAGGGGGCGCGGCAGGGCCGCAGCGCGGCGCTCGTCGTGCGCGGCGAGGCCGGGATAGGCAAGTCCGAACTGCTGACGCACGCGGTCGCCGCGGCCCGCGCCGGTGGGCTGCGGGTGCTGCGGGCCACCGGGACGGACTCGGAGAGCGAGCTGCCCTTCGCGGGGCTGCATCTGCTGCTCGGCCGGGCCGCGGACCGTGTCGCGGAACTGCCCGAGCGGCAGGCGCGGGCGCTCGGGGGCGCGCTGGGGCTGAGCGACGCGGCGGTGGAGCCGGGCGGCGGTGACCGGTTCCTGACCGGGCTCGCCGTCCTCACCCTGCTCGCCGATCTCGCCGAGGAACAGCCGCTGTTGTGCGTCGTCGACGACGCGCACTGGCTCGACAAGGCGTCGGCCGAGGCGCTGCTCTTCGTCGCGCGACGCCTGGATGCCGAGGGTGTCGTCATGCTGTTCGCCGCCCGTGACACGTATGCGCCGCCGTTTCCCGCGCCGGGCCTCGACGAGCTGCGGGTGGGCGCCCTGTCGGACGCAGCCGCCCGTGACCTGCTCGCCGAGCACGCCGCCGATCTGCCGCAGCACGCGCGCGTGCAGATCCTCGGCGAGGCGGCGGGCAACCGGCTGGCGCTACGCGAACTGCCCGTGGCGCAACGGGAGGGGCTGGCCCATGACTCCGCGCCGATCAGCGGGCACGCGCGCGTGCAGCAGACGTTCACCGACCGCATCGCGGGCCTGCCGGAGGCCACCCGCACGGTGCTGCTCGTCGCCGCTGCGGAGGCCACCGACGACCTCGCGGTGATCGCGTCGGCGGCCGCCGAACTGGGTGCCGTGGTGACCGACCTGGAGCCGGCCGAACGCAAGGACCTGGTGCGGGTCGCGGAGGGCCGCCTGGTGTTCCGCCATCCGCTGATCCGCTCGGCCGCGTACCAGAGCGCGCCGCTCGGGGACCGGCTCGCCGCGCACCGGGCCCTCGCCCACGCGCTGCCGTGCGTGGGCAACATCGACCGGCGCGCCTGGCATCTGGCGGCGGCCACGACGGAGCCCGACGAGTACGTCGCCGCCGTCCTGGAGGAGACGTCGGAGCACGCACGCGCGCGTGGCGGCTACACGGCCGTGGCCGCCGCCTGTGAGCGCGCCGCGCGGCTGAGCCCGGACTCCCAGGACCGCGCCCGCCGTCTCGCGCTCGCCGAGCCCGAGGCCTCGGCCGCGGGGCCCTTGGTCGGCGGGCTGCCGTCCTTTCCGCAGGCGGCGGAGGTG
>NZ_JBSFTT010000039.1:0-59465 GCF_053591415.1 Streptomyces sp. NPDC003032
CTGCGGTCATCCAGCCGCTTACGCCCCCGCAACGACTCGGGCAGCAGCGGCCGGACGAACTCCCACTCAGCATCGGACAGTTCATGACGACGTATCACAACACCATGATCCACCAGCGGTGATCATTTGAAGACACTGCCTAGGGGCCGTCGATGGTCAGCCGGAACCGGGAGCTCTCGAACGAGGACAGCGCTTCGCCCAGTTCGTGCCACGACGGAGTGCGTCCGTCGACCACGACGCGGAACGGCGCTCCCTCGGGGGCCCAGATCAACCGGCCTGCGATTTCCTCGCCCGCCGGCCGCCAGCCCGCCCCCTGAGGGTACGGCTCCAGGCAGCGGCGGCCGATCTCCACGTCGGCCTCGGCCCGTACCCGCGTCGTCAGGTAATTCAGGTCGGCGTCATGGTCACCGAGCACCCGGAACCGACCCCTTCGTCGGCGGCCCCCCGTTCCTCGACCAGACGTACCGAGATCCCGGTGGGCGCCCGCCGCCGGGCCTCGACCGCGCTCCTGGCACTCAGGCTGACCCTGTGATCCGTCCATGGACGCGCCACCTTGTGCCCCTTGTCTTCCGCCGGTAACTGGCGGATCACCGCGGCGACCCCGGACGCCTCCTCAGAGCCCGTCACCGCCACCCAACGTGCGGTCCGTGCCCTCATCGCCTGCTGGGACCTGATCGCCCAGGAGCAGATCGGCAAGCCGATCACCGACACCAGCGAAGTGTGCCTGGGTCCATCGGTGCGCAGACCGTCGAAAGAGGACATCGACTGGTCGACGTACTCGTGGCTGACGAGCGGCGTACTGCCCGCGACGGCGTTCCCGCACGACGGGCGACACCGCCATCGACTCGACCACAAACTGAGCATATCGGGGCATCTTTCCTGGTCAAATGGGTCACATCAGGCTCTGCGGGGTGTCCGGTCGACGGGTGGGGGCAAGGCAATGACAGGATGAGGGCCATGACAATCCAGGCTTATTTCGACATCACCATCGGCGGCAAGCCCGCAGGCCGCATCACGTTCAACCTCTTCGACGACGTCGTGCCGAAGACCGTGGAGAACTTCCGGGCGCTCGCCACCGGCGAGAAGGGCTTCGGTTACGCCGGTTCGAAGTTCCACCGCGTCATCCCGGACTTCATGCTCCAGGGTGGTGACTTCACCGCCGGCAACGGCACTGGCGGCAAGAGCATCTACGGCACGAAGTTCCCCGACGAGAACTTCCAGCTCAAGCACACCAAGCCGGGCCTGCTCTCGATGGCCAACGCCGGCCCCGACTCGAACGGCTCGCAGTTCTTCATCACCACGGTCGTCACGAGCTGGCTCGACGGCAAGCACGTCGTCTTCGGTGAGGTCGCGGACGACGAGAGCATGGCCCTCGTCAAGAAGATCGAGAGCTTCGGCTCGCAGTCGGGCGCCACCAAGGCCGAGATCGCCATCTCCGCCTCCGGCACCCTCTAGCACCTGGCATGAGCCCCCGCCTCCGCCTCACGGCGGAATACGCGAGATCGTTGCAACACTGCTGGTCAGTCGGCTAGGTCCAGTAGCCTAGCGAGGCGCTCGGCTGGGAAATCCCAGCCGAGCGTTTTGCGTGGGCGGCTTGAGTTCGGCGGCCAGGGCGGCCAGAGCCTCGGGGCTGCGAGCCGTGGGGATCTTCCGCGACTGAGTGCGGCTCAAGGGCGCTTCGAACCACCGCCATCCCTTGTCACCTGCTCCGTCGACGAGCTGTCCTCCGCACTGGGCATCCACCGCGTCGCGGCCGCGCAGTGTATTGGTCCTTCCGGGACAGTTGACGTGCTGGCGGCGCCCGGCCGAGTGGACCGAGGCTGGCGTTTGGCCCCGGCTTCAGGAAATGTTCTTGTCCAAGCTGCGGCACGCGGATGCCCTGTACCGATGCCATGGGGAATTCCCCTCGCCGTCACCTTGTCCGGCGGCAATCGCAACGACGTCACCCAGCTCATTCCACTGCCCGGGACAGCCGCGCTCGCCGGCGAACTGGATGAACGCGGACGGACCGATACCCATCTCTGCCCGACCGTGGCCTGTGCGGGCCGAGTCGGCCGGTCAGGGGCGCGGGGCTTGAGCAGCATCCGATTGCGTTCGGCTCCGTGCCGCTGGCCGGTCGGATGCGGGCGGCGTGGCCGGGTCTCGCCTTCGTTCACATGGACTCGCGCAGTCTCGACGAGGGCAACCCTGGTCAGTACCAGGGCGAGCACATGTCTGATCGCGGCAGCTTCTAATATCTGCGCATGGCGACAAGACTCGTGCAGATCAATATGAAGGCCCAGGACGACTCCGTGCTCGGCCGGTTCTGGGCGGAGGCACTTGGTTGGGGTGTCGACAGCGAGGGACCCGGTGTGACCAACCTCGAACCCGTGGGTTTCGCCTACCCCGACCCCGCGGCCGTCTGCATCGACATCATCACGCGCCCGGAAGCCAAAACCGTGAAGAACCGGGTGCACGTTGATCTGGCCACCACCTCGACCGCCCATCAGGCGCTTCTGGTCGCGCGTTTGAAGGATCTCGGCGCGACGCTCGCCGACGTGGGGCAGGGCGACGTCCCCTGGACGGTCATGGCCGACCCGGAGGGCAACGAGTTCTGCGTCCTGGAGCCCCGCCCGGTCTACCAGGACACCGGGCCGATCGCCGCGGTGGTGGTCGACTGCACCGACCCACGAGGGATGGCCCGGTTCTGGGGCCAGGCGATGGACTGGACGCTGCACGAGGTCACCGACGACCACGCGACCATGCGTTCCGCCCAAGGTGTCGGTCCCTACCTGGAGTTCCTCCGCACCCCCGACACCAAGACCGTGTGGAACCGCGTCCACCTCGACGTCTGCCCCTACCCCGGTGAGGACCTGGAAGCAGAAGAAGCCCGACTGCGTGCCTTGGGCGCCACCGACCCTGGTATCGACCAGTCCGCAATCTCCTGGACGGTCCTGGCCGACCCGGAAGGCAACGAGTTCTGCCTCCTGTCTCCTCGCTGACCTTGAGCAGCGGCTCCGGCCGGTTTCGGCCCAGCGGCGAAGACCGCACGAGCCTCATCAAGATGAACTCCCTCGGAGCGATGTCGCCCATAGCTGTCCCTTCATCGGCGAGTACGGGGAGATCGTCGCTACAAAAGTGGTGGGCTTTGAGCTGGTGGGAGGTCGGTGCCATGCATGAGGCCGCGAGATAGGGGGGACGCGGTCAGCCGCGTAATCGCACGTGAGAAACCCGGCGACGTCGGCGATCATCCACGGGATACTGGACGCCCATGGATGAGGTCGAAGTCGTCGTCGCCCATTCCGAGCGCGTGACCCTGCGCGTCGGCGACGTGTTCCTGAAGGTGGACGCCGATCAGGCGCGCATCGACGTCGAGGTCGAGACGATGTCCCTCGCACCGGTCCCGACCCCGGAGATCCTGTGGCGCAAGCCGCCCGTGCTCGCGATCGCCGCACTCCCGGGGACGACGCTCGGGCGCCTCGGCGGGCCGTCGACCGGGGCGCCGGCTGCGTGGGCCGCGGTGGGCGCCGCCATCCGGAAGCTGCACGACGCGCCGCTGCCGCCCCGGCCCGGCCGGGCAGGCCGGAGCATCGTCGCGCTGGCGGCGGAACTCGACGACGAGTGCGAGTCGCTCGTGACGAACGGCCTCCTGCCCGCCGACCTGGTCACCCGCAACCGCCAGGTCGCCGAGGCCGCTCTCCGGCCGTGGACTCCGGCGTTCACGCACGGCGACCTGCAGATCGCGCACGTCTTCGTCGACGGCGACGAGGTCACGGGCATCATCGACTGGTCCGAGGCGGGCCAGGGTGACGCCCTGTACGACCTCGCCACCTTCACGCTCGGACACGAGGAGCACCTCGACGACGTCATCACCGGCTACGGCACCGACATCGACATCGACATCGACGTAATCCACGCGTGGTGGTCGTTGCGAAGCCTGCTGGCGGTTCGCTGGCTGGTCGAGCACGGCTTCGACGCGTTCGCGCCGGGTTGCGAGGTCGACGTGCTGAGATCCCGCATGTGAGGCGTGGATGTCGTCGCGGATCTCCCAGCGGATGCGCGGGCGGCGGAACCAATGCAGCAGCGCGATCGCTCCTTCCCGGATGCCGTGCGCCTCGGCGATCAGGTGATGCCGCAACGAGAACTGGCACACCGCCACTCCCGGAAGTCCATAAGCCGCGCCGTAGCGCCCGCCCGGGGGCGATGCCGCGCAGCCCCATGCGTGCGATGTGCGCGGAGTGCCGCCATGCCCGGATTGCGGTTCGCGGTGATCGTTACCGCTCTCCCCGGCACACGTTCCGCGGCGACGGGTCACGCGATCCGGTGCACATCGGGGACCGCAACAAGGTCTGTGGAAGGGTGAGCCACCTCCTGGAGCTGCGTGGTGTATGCCTTGGACGATCCGGAGCCGCGCGGTCGGCCGCGCGACGCCCTTGGAGACGGACAGGTTCACGGTGACGGTGCGCCGCGACGAGTACGGGACCTCTCTGGAGGTCCACCCCAGAACGGCCGGTCTCCCTGGATCGTGCCCAGATGAAAACAGATCAAGCAAGAGCTGGGCTGGGCCGACCCTGGGGACCACAAGAAGGGCGCCATCCACCAGGCTTACCGGGTCGCCCAACTCCGCGCCGAGGGGCACGAGATCCGTGACGAGGACGTGGCCCGGCTGTTCCCACTCGAGCACCGCACCCTCAACGTCCTGGGCCGCTACAGCTTCACCGCCTCCGTCCCGCGCGACGGGTTGCGGCCGCCGCGCCTGCCGTGCTCGGCGGCCGTACCTACAACCTGGGCTGCGGCTGTCGTTGAGCGCGGGTGGTGGAGGCCCTGCACCTGCTTTCCGTCACGGGGCAGCTGCACCTGGATGCGGAGCCCGACCGAGCGACGGCCGCGGCGCGCAGTGCGGAGCCACGGATGATGAACGCGACTTGGATGATGGGCAGCATGCAGACGACCTGCATCACCGCGTACCACGGCGGGCACACACCCGGGATCAGGTCGACACCGATGATCGCGATCGGCATGATCACGGCGAGGGCACTCACGCGCTCGAAGGCCCGTCGGGATCCCCGGGAAGCGGAGACGGTCATCCGGTAGATCAGCACAGCGGCTACAGGCAACAGGACGGCCCGGACCCACATGAACGTGTTCACCATGTGACCGCTGCTCGACACCACGATGACCGCCAGGAGGGCGACGGCACTGAGTGCGCCGTAAACCTTGATGCTTCTCTTCGCCGTGTCGAAGGCTCGTCGGGTATGGGGATGGTCGTGGTGGGCGGCCGAGGGCAGGGTGCGGATGTGGATGTTGGATTCCATGCTCACCGACGCTACGAAGCGCTCGGTCGACGCGGTATCCGTCTGGACGCACGGGTGGGTGGGGATAGCCCTACTCCCCGGCTGACCAGGGCGGTAGCGGGCTCCACACGGTGCACAGTGGAAGCACCGAACGGAAAGCGAAGGAAGAAACATGAGACAGCTGGGTTCGTGGCCGACGCGCGCCGGCGTGGGGTTCGTACGGGCGTGCGTCGTGGCGGCCATCAGCATGCTGGTCCCGGCCTTGTGGGCAGCCGCCGTGGCGCTGGGGATCTGGTGGGGGGCGGGAAACCCGTGGTCGTGGGTCGCGCCGATCGTGTTGGTGTGCGGGGGCACGCTCCTCCTGTCCCGCCCGGTCTGCCGGATGGTCCGCTTCCTCGTCGCGAAGTGGACGGCCACCGTCATCCCCGCCGGATACCGGGAGGCCGGGCCGGTGACGCGGATGTCCACCGGGTACTGGTGGAACGGCTTCAGTTACGAGCGCAGCCGCCGCGACGCCCTCTTGGATCAAAAGTGGCGCGTCCGGTGGAGGGATCCCGCCAACTGGCGCGATCTGAGGTTCACGGCGATCGCGCCGCTCACCGCGGGCGTGGTCGCGTCCCTCCCGCCGGCCGGGGTGGCCGTGGCGGTCCTCGGGCTCGGCCGGCCGGAGTCCGCCGCTCGCGTCGTCGGGGCGCTGGGCCTGGTGGTGGCCCTCGCTGGTGCCCCGTATGCCTGGCGGTGTGTCGAGCCAGTGGCCGTCCGCTTCCTACGCCCGTCACCCGCTATGGCGTTGGCGGACCGGGTGGACGAACTGACCGCCCAGCGCGCGGACGCGACGGTCGCTCAGGCCGCCGAGATCCGCCGGATCGAGCGGGACCTGCACGACGGGGCGCAGGCCCGCCTGGTCGGGCTCGGGCTCTCTTTGGCGACTGCGGAGAAGTTGATGGAAACCGACCCTGACCAGGCCAAGAAGGTGATGAGGGAAGCGCGGGCCGGTGCCACCGCTTCACTGACCGAGCTGCGCGAACTGGTCCAGGGAATCAACCCTGCCGTGCTGAACGACCGCGGGCTCGTCGATGCCGTCCGCGCTCTTGCCCTGGACAGCCCGCTCGAAGCGGCTGTCAGCGCCGACCTTCGGCTCCGCCTGGACCCGCCGATCGAGTCCGCCCTGTACTTCGCCATCGCCGAACTGCTGACCAACGCTGTCAAGCACGCCCGTGCGACACGAGGCCGGATCTCCATCACCCATGACGACACCGGCATCGTCATCGATGTCGAAGACGACGGCCGCGGCGGAGCCGGCGTGCGAGCCGACGGCGGACTTGCGGGGCTGCGTCGCCGGCTCGCGGTCTTCGACGGCACCCTGGAGATCACCAGCCCGGCAGGGGGCCCGACCCGGGTGAGGATGATGGTGCCATGCGAATCGTAGTAGCCGAAGACCTCTACCTCCTGCGTGACGGAATGGTCCGCCTCATCGAGGCGTGCGGGCACCAGGTGGTGGCGACGGCGGCCACCGGACCCGAGACGCTCGAGGCACTGCTGACGTGGCGGCCGGACGTCGCCGTCATCGACGTCCGGATGCCGCCGACCCAGTCGGATGAGGGCCTGCGCGCTGCTCTTGCCGCCCGCAGTGAACTGCCCGGACTGCCGGTCCTCATCCTTTCCCAGTACGTCGAGCAGCTGTACGCCCGCGAACTCCTGGCCGACGGCGCCGGTGGCATCGGCTATTTCCTCAAAGAGAGCGTCTTCGACGCCGATCAGTTCATCGATGCCCTGGAACGCGTCGCCGGTGGCGGGACCGCCATGGACCCAGCCGTCATCGCCAAGTTGCTGTCCAGCGGGTCCTCGAACCGGCGACTCGAACAGCTCACCGAACGCGAACACTCCGTGCTCGGCCTCATGGCCGAAGGATTGTCCAATCAGGCCATCGGCCAGCGGCTCTTCCTCAGCGAAAGCGCCATCAGCAAATACACGACCTCCATGTTCGGCAAACTCGGCATCACCGATGACGACACCAACAACCGCCGCGTCCTCGCCGTCCTCACCTACCTGAACAACCCCTGACGCCCCTCGGCTCCACCGCAGTCGGCGTTTCATCAGTGGTCCCCGTTTCGACACCGGACGCTGACGGCATCGCCGCAGGCCGGTTCGTTCTTTCACGGGCTGAAGGCCGCCGCGGAACTGCGGGACGCCGAGATCGAGCTGGAGTTCCTGACCGGCCCCCTCGCCGGAAGCACGACCCGGCCGGCCACGGTGCCGTCCTCGAAGGCCAGGAGACCGCCCGCACGCTGATGATCCGCACCGGCAAGAAACGCGGGCAGTACCCTGCCCCGGCCACCGCCGCGTGTCACCTCCCCCTCTCGGTGCCCTGGCCGGATACCGGTAAAGCTGCCGGGACAGTAGGGGGACGGCTGCCCGCGGCAGTTGCCGCGGGCAGCCGCAGTCCTTGGACGAGTGCCATAGCGTCATGGTCGCTGGTTAAGGGCCCGGGTCAGCTCCCGGTCGGCTGCCCGCGCGGCCTTCAACTCGTCGGCCGACGCGGGCATCGCGCAAACCGCCCGGAGGCGGCTAGCGGTCCTCGACGGTGAGCGTGGCGAGGCCCGAGGCGATCGCGGGGCTGCCGAGTTCGAGACCGACCCGTACGGTGCCCGGCTCGGCGCCCTCGTCGACCTCCATCTCCGGGTAGAGGACGGCCCACTTGCCGCGGGCGAGGTCGAACGCCACCTCGCGGCAGGTCAGCGTGCGGTTGCCGTTGGAGCGCTCGGCCGGGCTGACGATCTCCCGGCTCTCGCCCTCCCGGGAAATCGCCAACTGGTCCTGGGTGAAGCGCAGGCCCTCGGGGGCGGTGAGCACCAGCCGCTGGGTGCCGATCGTGCGGGTGCCGGTGTTGGTGATGGTGAACACCGCCGGGTACACCCACTGCTGTCCCGGCCGTACGGTGGCGTTCTCCGGGCGGGACTGGACCACGCGGGCGGACAGGCCGGTGCTCGACCCGATGACCCTGCCCACGAGCTGGATCGGCGCGTGCCGGCCGACGCTGGCCGAACCGTCGCTCTTGAGCCCGGCCGTCGCGTCCTGGGTGGCGCGCATCGGGAGCGTGTAGACCAGGCTGCCGGTGTCGCTCGCGGTGGTGTTCAGATGCGGGTTGCCGCGAATGACCAGCGTGCGGCCGGAGTCGTACACCTCGTGGTCGAGGGCTCCGGAGACCACTCCCTCCACCGTGCCGTGGTAGGCGAAGACGGGCTGGCCGGTGAAGACGAAGCCGGTGGGCGCGGTGTAGCGCTGGATGATCACGCCGGGGTTGACCGGCTGCCCGGTGGGCGCGAGGAAGCGCAGATTGCAGCGGCTGGTCTGGCCGGGGGCGCTCTCGGGCACGACCTCCTGGAAGACCGTCAGCGCGGTCTCGTCGGCGATCGGCGCGGGCACGGTGACCGTGATCGGCAGCGTGAAGGTGTTGTCCTTGAGGTTGAGGTCGCCGCCGTACTGGATCTCCAGTGTCGCCTCGTAGGTCCCCGGCTGCGTGGACGCGGGCGCCACCACCCGGAAGACGCCGTCCAGGGAGGCGCCGAAGGGGGCCAGTTGGGCGCCGGCGAAGGTGCGGGCGAGCCGCCGCTCCCCGGCGTCCGGACCGACGGCGCCGACCAGCTCGTACGGCAGGTTCAGCACCACGGTGACGAGGTCGCCGTCGACCATGGCGGGGCCCCGGCTGCGGACCTGGGCGCCGAGGTCGAACTCCTGTCCGCGTGGCACCGAGGCGGGCGCCACGACCTTGCCGTACAGGTCGGCCACGGGAGGTGTCGGAGGCACCACGGTGGCCACGCCGTAGACCCGGCGGACGCGATGGTTGTAGCCATCCGCGATGAACAGGCTGCCGGAGCGGTCCACCGCGACCCCGTGAGGGTGGTACAGGTGCGTGCCCACCGCGGGTCCGCCGTCCGCGACATAGCCGGCGGTGCCGGTGCCCGCGACGGTCGTGACGGTGCCGTTCGTGCTGACCTTGCGGACGCGGTGGTTGTTGGTGTCCCCGATGTAGAGGTTGCCCGCGGAGTCCAGGGCCACGCCGATCGGGTAGTGGAGCGAGGTGGCGACCGCGGGGCCGCCGTCGGCGACGTAGCCGGCGTTGCCGTTTCCGGCGACGGTGGTGATGTTGCCGTTGGGGGTCACCTTGCGGACCCGGTGGTTGTAGCGGTCCGCGATGTAGAGAGTGCCCGCGCCGTCCACGGCCACGCCGTACGGATAGTAGAGCTTGGTGGCCACGGCGGGGCCGCCGTCGGAGACGTACCCGGCCTGGCCCGTGCCCGCGACGGTGGTGATGGTGCCTCGGGTGTCGACCTTGCGGATGCGGTGGTTGTTGGTGTCGCCGATGAAGAGGTTGCCCGCCTCGTCGACCGTCACCGACCAGGGGTAGTTGAGCGGGGTGGCGACGGCCGGTCCCCCGTCGGAGACGAAACCGGCGTTGCCGTTTCCGGCCACGGTCGTGATGTTGCCGTCGGCGGTCACCTTGCGGATGCGGTGGTTGTGCCGGTCGGCGATGTAGAGGTTGCCGGCGCCGTCCACCGCCACATCGGTGGGGTAGTGGAGACGGGTGGCCACGGCGGGCCCGCCGTCGGAGACGAAGCCGGCGTCGCCGTTCCCGGCCACAGTGGTGATGGCACCCTCGGGGGTGATCCTGCGGACCCGGTGGTTGTGGGTGTCGGCGATGTAGACGTTGCCGGAGCGGTCACCCGCCACGCCGTAGGGGTAGTGCAGCTTGGTGCCGACCGCCGGTCCGCCGTCGGCGACGAAGCCCGCCTGGCCGTTGCCCGCTGCGGTGATGATCGTGCCGTCCGGGAACGACGCCGCCTGGGTGGTGGCTTTGCTGTTCGTGGTCATCGCTGATGTTCTCCTGTCCGCACGGGGAATGCCGCCGCACGCGGCACACCGCCTCGGTCGGAAGTAATTGAAGTGTGCGCGAATTCGTGATGCTTCGGCAGCCGGACCCATGCGAAGCGCATGCCTGGTCGCGGAGAGACGCAATTGCCGATCCGGCGGGCACGAGCGAGCCTACCCATGCCGGACGGCGAGAATTACCTCTCTCTTCGGACAATACGCGGTGCGCGACGGGCGGCTGGAAATCGACCCGTCACCACCCAGCACGGCCCGTACGGGAGCGGGTTTCCGGGGGTCTTGACACCCGTCCGGTGTTACGGAAAATCGACACAACAACCCTTTTCCCAGCGGCCCGATCTCCACCCTCGCGCCGACTCGGCACACAGCGCGGAAGGCCTGACTTGCGTGTTCGCGGTAATCCGAGGTAGACCGCTGCTGGGCAGCCAAACCGATATGGCCTGGCCCGTGGGGTGTTGACGATGCCTCACCGCCCGTATTCCATGGCAGGGACCACCGGTTGACTGATTCAGATATTAATCAATTCCTGGGAGCGGGCGGCCCGTCACGGCGCCATGAGCCCATACGTCCGGCGCGGGCCGATGAACACGGATCACCGACGAACGAGGACGGTCATGAATCTCATCAAGAACGGCAGCTTCTCCGAGTACACCTTCAAGGAGGGGAGCGACTGGCAGACCGGGAACCACGGCATCAAGGCGGCCGGCCGCTTCAACGGTGATCAATTCCTCGGCCTGGGCGGCTGGACCTGTGGCGTGTACACCGGCCACGGGAAGGTGGAGCACCCCGCCGAGGCCCAGGACGCCGTCGACCTGATCAACGGCGCCGCCGACGGGCACTTCCCGGACGACGCGCAGCACCCCTTCGCCAGTACCGAGAACGTCATCGACATCAACGGGCCCGGCACGCTCGGCTTCATCGAGCAGACCGTCCAGGCCACCGGCGGCCAGGCGTACGAGCTGTCCTTCTACCACGGCTACAACCTCTGGCCCGGACACGGCATCGAGCGGCCCACGTATCTGCGGGTCGAGGTCGAGACCGACGGCCGCACCCTGCTGCGCGAGGACTGCATCCAGTACTACTCCGGCAAGGGCGGCACCGCCTCCCACAGCGACGAGCGCGTCAACGACCCCGCCTGGCACAAGCGGCGGCTCGCCTTCCGGGTGCCGGAGGGACACCAGCACGTGACCGTGCGCTTCGCCAACCCCGGACGGTCCGGGCTCCACCCCGACCTGGGGGCCGACTCCGACGGCCACAGCGGCATGCTGCTCGCCCACGTCCGGCTGGAGGGCTCCGGCGGCGGCAGCTCCCTGCTCACCGTCGAGCAGCGCAAGCCCGACCAGGCGACCGTCACCCAGGGACAGATCTGGCAGTACCCCGCGGTGCTCGCCCTCACCAACCGCGGCAGCCGCCGCATCGGCACGCACCCGGCCGTCTTCACCGCCCCCGAGGGCCTCTACTTCCTGGAGGAGCGCCTCGTCATGACCCGCCAGGACGACGACCCGGAGGAGACCGTGGTGCCGGCCGTCCTCAGCAACGGCAACCGCACGCTGACCTGCGAGGCGCTCCCGCTGGAACTCGCCCCCGGCAAGTGGGCGTCCGTCTACCCGG
This sequence comes from Streptomyces sp. NPDC003032, assembly GCF_053591415.1. Taxonomy (NCBI): domain Bacteria; kingdom Bacillati; phylum Actinomycetota; class Actinomycetes; order Kitasatosporales; family Streptomycetaceae; genus Streptomyces; species Streptomyces sp. NPDC003032. Next base: position 11,772 of record NZ_JBSFTT010000039.1, read on the forward strand.
CGATGGGCGTGGACCACGACGCCCCCACGGGACCGGTGACCGTGGCCGTTGAGATCGGCGCCCCCGTCTTCGCCACCGGGCACGCCACGGTCACGATCCGGCCGCACACCGGCGCCTGATCGAACGATGCGACGCACCAGGCTCTTCATCGGCCGCCGCTCCCACGGAACGCGCCGGCCCCGGATGGTGGCCCTGATCCCCGCGCACAACGAGGCCGAGCGCATCGCCGCGTCCATCGCGGCGCTGCGCCGGCAGCGGCGCGCCCCGGACCGGATCGTCGTGGTCGCCGACAACTGCACCGACGCGACCGCCGACATCGCCCGCCGGGCCGGCGCGGAGGTCATCGCCTCCGAGGGCAACCGGCACAAGAAAGCCGGCGCGCTCAACCAAGCCCTCGGCCGGGCCCTGCCCGGGCTCGCCGACGAAGACCTGGTGCTCGTCCAGGACGCCGACACCACGCTGTGGCCGACCTTCCTCGCCAGCGCCATCGACGCTATGGACCCCACGGTCGGCGCGGTCGGCGGAATCTTCTACGGGGAGGGCGGTGGCGGTCTCCTGGGCGCGCTCCAGCGTATCGAATTCCACCGCTACGCCCGCGCGATAGCGCGGCGCGACTATCGCGCGGACGTGCTCACGGGCACGGCCACGCTCTTCCGGGTGGCCACGCTGCGAGAGATCGAACGGGCCAGGCGCGCCGGGCGCCTCGGCGGCGGCACGTCCTATTACTCCCTCGCCTCGCTCACCGAGGACGACGAGATCACCAAGGCGGTGCGGACGCTCGGATATCGCACGGTCTCGCCGCCGGGCTGCGGCGTGGTCACCGAAATCATGACGACGTTGCCGAAACTCTGGCACCAGCGGCTGCGCTGGCAGCGCGGAGCGCTGGAGAATTTACGCGACTACGGCTGGACCCGGGTCACGGCCCCCTATATCGTCCGTCAGGCGTTCATGGGCCTCTCGGTAATTTTCCTCAGCCTCTATCTGGTCTTCACCGCGTGGATGCTCGTCCGGGGAAGGCCCCAATTCTCGCGCTTCTGGCTCGCGATCGGCCTGATATTCGTCGCGGAGAAGGTCGTGACGGCACGGGGTGCGGGGTGGCGGGGCCAACTGCTCGCGGGCACGCTCGCCATTGAACTCGCCTACGACATGTTCCAGCACGCCGTGTATGTGCGGTCCCTGTGGGACATGGCCAGGCGCCGCGAAGAGCGTTGGTGTGCGACGTGAATTCCCTCTTGCCGACCGGGCCGGGGCCGGGGCGGTCGGGCGGTGGTCCGTCTTCGGAGCGAGTGAAAGGAGATCCGTGTACGGAGGAATGCCGGTGGCCGGCGTGCTCGGGGTCGGCGGGGCGTCGGCGCTCGCGACGCGCAGGGACGGGTTCCAGGCGCTTGCCACGGTGGTGGCCGCGACGACGTTGCTCATGGCCGGGGTGTCCGTGACGAAGCTGGTGCCGCGACGCGGGGCTTCGCCGTACGTGGTGGGGTCTCCGGGCTTGCCGCGCCGACGGCGTGTTTCTCCCCGGCCCGGAATGGCGACGCGCCCTCCGGGCGGGCTTGCGCGGCGCCCACGTCATGGGTTGCCTGTGCCGTGAGCGGCGCTGCGTTTGCCGTTCCCGCGCCTTCGGCGAGGGAGGATCTCTGCAAAATGGGTCTTCACCCCGGGGGTTCTGCACTGGCAGGCAGCGGAGGCGGGATCGTTCAGAGCCGCGAACGCGGACAGGAACCTCGCGTGTTTGCCCTGCCGGTTTCCGCCCCCGGGTGCGGGTTCACCGTGGACCGAGCTCCCGGAGGACCGCGTGGCCGGGGCGGGACCGGCATAGGCCCCCACACCATCCGGGTCCCGGCCCACGGTCGCCGACGGCACCAGGACCCGATGTGCGCTGTACTTGGCGGAGCTGAGCGTGCTGGTTGGTGAGCCGGGCGGCCGTCCGCCTGCTCGCCGGGACCAGCACGCCGCCCCCGGCGAGCAGGGCCAGGGAGGATTCCAGAATCAATAGAACTCCCGTTCCACCGGCAGCCACAGCTCGGCATCGGCCTCGCTGCCGTCCGCCGACATCCGCGTACGAAGGATTTCCGGCCCGGGGCGGCTCCGGTACGGGTTCGACGGGAACCACTCCGTGAACACATCCCGCCACAGCGCCTGGATCGCCTCCGGCACCGACCCCGAGGTTGTGAAGACGGCCCATGTCCCGGCCGGCACGGGCAGCGTGGCCATGCCGTCCGGCGCGGACGCCGAGGTGACGACGCCGTGGTAGTAGTCGAGGTCGGTGCCCTCCGCCCGGCTGGGATCGAGGTCGTCGCAGACCGCGAGGATGCCGTGCGGCTCCTGGTCGGACAGCTTCTCCAGCAGCTCCCTTGCCTGGTCGCCGATCCCGCGGACGAAATCGATGATCGCCCGGTTCGGCCCCGAGTGCACGAGCGGCACCCGATCCTTCGCCCCGACGACGCTGAATTCCGGCTTGTGCACGACGCGGTAGCGCATGCTGCTGCCCCCGTCGACGATGAGGCGGAAGGTCATGCGGGGCTGGGAGCTGAGCGCCGCGCCGGTGCGCCGCGCCTCGCCGGGCCCGACGCCGTGCACCGCGCGGAACGCCCGCGCGAATGCCTCTCCCGAGCCGTATCCGTACCGCACCGCGATCTCCAGCAGCGTCCGCTCACCGGCCAGCACCTCCGCGCCCGCGACGGTCAGCCGCCGACGCCTGATGTACTCCGACAGCGGCATCCCCGCGAGCGCCGAGAACATCCGCCGCAGGTGGTACTCCGAGGTGACAGCGACCCGCGCCAGCTCACCTACGTCGACGGAGCTGTCGAGCTGCCCCTCGATGCGCTCCATGGCCTGATTGAGCCGCTCCAGCACGCTCGCCTCCAAGATCCCGACCATCAATTCAACCAGGCGCGGCCCCGCACGCCACACCCGAGAAAAGCGGTGCGGCAAGTGTCGGGTAGCCGGGACGGGCAGCGCCGCACGATGGAGGCATGGACGACACGACCTTGGTATCCCGCTTCCTCCGCGACGGCTTCGTCAAGCTGGAGGGCGCCGTCGCGCCCCGCGTGGCCGCAAGCTGCACGCGGCTGCTGTGGCGGGAGACGGGCTGCGACCCGGACGAGCCGGAGACGTGGACGCAGCCCGTGCACTGGGTCGGCGGCATGGCACAGGGGCCGTTCGCCGCCGCACCCAACTCCCCTGCCCTGCACCGGGCGTACGACCTGCTGGTCGGCGCCGGGCGCTGGGAGCCACGCTACTCGCTCGGCACTTTCCCGCTGCGCTTCCCGCACGAGGAGGAGCCCGACGACGCGGGCTGGCACATCGAGGGCAGCTATGCGGTGGAGGGCGAAACCTGGCCCTTCACCAATCTCCGCTCACGCGGCCGGGCCCTGCTGATGCTATTTCTGTTCAGCGAGGTGAGGGAAGAGGACGCCCCGACTCGAATCCGGGTCGGCTCCCACCTCGACGTGCCGAAGGTGCTGGAGCCGTACGGGGAGGAGGGCGCGAACGGCCTGGCCATCGCGCCAGACCTCGTAGCGGCATCCGCCCACCGGCCGCTCGCCCTCGCCACCGGTTCCCCGGGTGACGTCTTCCTGTGCCATCCGTTCCTGATGCACGCGGCACAGCCGCACCACGGGGCGCGGCCGCGCTTCATGGCACAGCCGCCGCTGATGCCAGCCGCGCCGTACGAACTGGAGCGGGCCGACGGCGTGTACTCACCCGTGGAGATCGCGATTCGCCGGGGCCTGGGACAGGCCACCTCCGGTCCCGACGGGGAGGAGGCCGGTCCCGCCAACCACATGCTCGGCTCCGCCAAATAGAGTGCTCATCCGCCACTACTGAGGTTTTCGGGTTGGGGTGACAGTGATCTCGGTGATGGGTGCAGTCCGGTGGCATGCGGTACCCCGATGGGGGCGGCTTGACCGCGAAGCAGCGGAACCAAAGGGAGCAGGTGCGGTCCGAGGCCGACGGGTTGTTCGCGCAAGGAGTGCCTCCAGCACAGGTCGCCCGGCGGCTGCGGGTCTCGCGGAAGTCCGCGTATGCCTGGCACGCCAGCTGGCGTGGTTGCAGCGGTGACTTCGGGAGTCGTTTCGCGGTGACTCGCGCCCATCTACTGGGGCTGTCGCAGCGGTCCTTGCAGCGGACGCACAACGTGTCCTTGCGTGACACCCGACCTCTCGCCACCGCCTCGATCGACCAGGCATACCGACTGCTGCGGCTGCCCTCCACACACTGGCCACCTGCGACTGGGTCAAGAAGGGCGAGCCGCTCTGCCTGATCGGCGACTCCGGCACCGGCAAGTCCCACCTGCTGATCGCGCTGGGCACCGAGGCCGCCATGCTCGGCTACCGCGTCCGCTACGTGCTGGCCACGAAGATGGTCAACGAACTGGTCGAGGCCGCCGACGAGAAGCAGCTGTCGAAGACCATCACCCGCTACGGGCGAGTCGATCTCCCCTGTATTGACGAGCTCGGCTACCTGGAACTCGACCGGCGGGGAGCCGAAGCCGAGTTGCTGTTCCAGGTGCTGACGGAGCGGGAAGAGAAGAACAGCGTCGCGATGGCTTCCAACGAGTCATTTTTCCCAGATGGGTGGACGAAGACGTTCACGGATCCGCGGCTCTGCGCGGCCATCGTCGACCGGCTGACCTTCAACGGCGCGATCATCCAGACTGGGGCACCGAGTCGTACCGGCTCGCCCACACGAAGGCGGTGGCCGAGCGCGCCGAAGCCAGCTGACCGGCCGCCACGCGGGAGACCCTCCCGACAGCGACCCGAACTCAGCCTTCTCGCTATGGGCTGGCAAGTTGTGCGGGATCTCTCCGGAGACGGCCTGTCGGGCAGACCCGGGTGGTCTGCCCGACGGTGTTCAGTGTGTGACACACTGCCCGACCTTTCGGGTGAGGGTGGCGCCTGTGGTGTGGCTAGGGCGGCCGGCTTACGGATGCTCAGCGATGGCTGGGCCCGCCGGTCAGTCGATGCCGTCGATGATGCGGAAGTCGCGCTCGACGCCGTCGGGGAGAGCCACCAGCGCCTTCTGGTATGCCTCGCTCTCGTATGCCGCGACGGCCTGTTCAAAGCTGTCGAACTCGATCAGAACGACGCGTTGCGTGATTCCGGCCTCGTGGGCGACGACTCGACCGCCACGGGACGGGATCCGGGACAGGGTGCGCCCGCCCCCAGCCTGGACAGCCGGACCGGCCAGCTTGTCGTAGGCAGTCAGCCCCTCAGGGTCGGAAACGGCGGGGTAGACACTGACCCAGTAGCCCTTAGCCATGGAAACCTCCTGTGTTGGGGCGGACACGTCCGACTTCGAATTGACACTCGGATCGATCGATCCCGGCGACGGGTACTGCAGTCAGTTGAGACGTCTGAATCGTCATATGCGCAGGTTAGGGCTTGATGTGCGGTCGAGGGAAAGACCGGTACGGGATAGACTCAGAACGGATCGTTATCAATCGGCAGGGAGGGCACGTGGCGCCGGATACGGTGAGCCTGCGGTACTTCCTGGTGCTGGCGCAGGAGTTGAACTTCACCCGCGCGGCCGCACGGATCGGTATCGCACAGCCCGCACTCAGCGCCCGGATGCGCCGATTGGAGGCGGAACTCGGTACGGCCCTGCTGGTCCGCAACACGCGTAGCGTCGTATTGACCACGGCCGGTGCGGCTTTGGCGGAGTCCGCGCCGCCCGCGCTGGCGGCGCTGGACCGGGCATGGGACACCGCCCGGAGCGCGGCGGCCGGTGAACTGGGCACACTGCTCATCGGATACAGCCTCAGCGCCGGGGCCGAGACGGCACCGGCCCTGGTGGACAGGCTGCTTCGCGGCAACAGCGGACTCGAGGTCGGCGCGGTCCCGATGGCGACACCAGAGATCTCCCCCGCGGTCGCCGACGGCCGCATCGATGCCGGGATCACCCGCGGTGAACAGCCGGGCCGTGGCGTGCGCCGGTTCCTGCTGCGGCGTGCGCGCGTCGGGGTCCAGCTGGCGCAGCACCATCCGCTGGCCGAACACCAGGAGATCGAGATCGCCGACGCGGCCGCGTATCCGCTGCGACTCCCGGACCGTGCGGCCAACCCAGTGATCCACGATCAGCTGTCCGCACTTTTCCGAGACACCCGACCACACCCCCGATTCCACACGCCCGCAGTCTCTTTCGACATGTCTCAGCGCGACCTGCGCGACGGGGTCACCCTCGCCCCGGCCGGAGAAGCCGCGGCCACGGCACAACCGGCCGGTCTCACCTGGCGACCGCTGCGAGGCGCGCCCAGCCTGACGATCCACCTGGTCCTCCCACTCGAGCAGTCGCCGCTACACCGCCGCGTCCGTGCCGTCGCCAAAACCCTGGCGCACGAGCTGCACTGGCTGCCGGACTGACACGCAAGAGGTCAAGCGAGACGGATGCCTGCCGTGGCGAGGCCGAAGACCTTGCGCCCGGCGGACTTTGAGTCGTACACCGCGGCGACGTCCTCGCCCAGCCCGAGATCTCGGCGGATACCGCGCCTTCGCCGACGCCGCACCGGACAAGCACGGGTAACCGGCGGGAACGCCCGCCGTCAACGGCGTCCATGACGTCGGTCAATGCTTAAGGCCAACCACTGTTCCATTGCTCTGCCCCCACCCATCCGCCACCACTCTCTCTCCGTCCATCGCATCGACGCGAGAATTTCGCATCAGATGCGACTCCAGACAGTCCCAGGCCAACCTCCAGGATGGGGGTCGCCTATTCGCATCCGATGCAATTGGCGTCGGTAGGATCCAGGCGTTCATCCGGCATGCCGGTGCGATGCCGTGGCAGTGGGCGCCGCAGCAGGTCGACGAGTGGCGGCCGATCTGCGGTCCGTGCACGGCTGCGTCCGCTCCACCCTGCGCACCTACCAAGACCAGCAAGGCAGTTCTGCGACTTCCTGACCAACCCGGCCTGCGGCTGGAGCGACGAGTGCCTGCGGCACTTCGGTACTCACCCAGTCCAGGTGGGCTACGACTGAAACGCCGCGGGAGGTGCTGCGCGTTCGCGGCAAGGACCGAAAGGGCTGCCGGCCTTCCGGGACACCGCCTTGTTCAAGGTCGCGTACGCGTACGGTCTGCGACGCAACGGGACCCGAATGCTGGTCTCACCGACTTCGGACGCAATCCGGAGGGCCGGGAGGTGCGGCCTGGGATGCGGCATTCGACCGGCCGGGCCCTCTGGCCGTCTGAGCGAGGCCCGCGGGTCGGGGTCCAGCGGCTGGACTCCCGCTCCGCTGCCTACCGGGACGCCGTCGGTCTGGACCCCGCGCTGGAGTTTCACTCGCTACGCAGGTCCCACATCACCCACCTGATCGAGGACGGTCACGATCCGCTGTTCTCGGCCCTGGCTACATCGCCGACGCCCTGCGCTGGGTCCGCGCCGCCGACCCAAACGTCAAGTTCTATCTCAACGACTACAACGTCGAGGCCACGGGCGCGAAGTCGGACGCGTACTACATCCTCATGAAGCAGCTCAAGGCAGCCGGCGCGCCCCTCGACGGCTTCGGCATGCAGGCTCACTTGGTGCTTGCGGTACGGACTCCCGTACCAGCTGCGGCAGAACGTGCTGCGGTTCGCCGACCTCGGCGTCGATGTCGCCATCACCGAGCTCGACATCCGCATGATCCTGCCCTCCGACGCGACGGAGCTGGCCCAGCAGGCCGACCGGTACGGCCGGGTGACCAGCGCTTGCTCGCCGTGCGCTGCTGTGGCGGCATCACGGTGTGGGGCTACTCCGACCGCTACTCATGGATCCCATCCGTCTTCCCCGGCGAGGGCACGGCCCTGCCCTGGGACGAGAACCTCCGGCACAAGCCCGCCTACGCAGCCATCCGCAACGCGCTCACGGCGACCACGTCGTGGGCGCGTTGCGGATCAGTCGCCGTAGACCACCTTGTGCCGACGGCCGCGTCGGGAGGAGGGCTGGGTCAGGGGGTGGCGGCGGAGCCGTAGGCATACTCGGATACGAGGGTGCCGTCGGTGTCGCGGAGTCTGGCTGCGTCGCCGCGGTCGTTCCATATGGGACGCCCGCTGCCGTACGTGTAGCCGCCCCATGCGGCGTGGACCTGGTTGGTGTAGACGCGGATGCGCTGGCCGGGCAGGAGGACGGTGCCGGCCGGGAAGGTGAAGTCCTGTCCCGCGTCGTCGGCGCCCAGGACCCAGCCGGAGACATCGGCGGGCGCGGTGCCCCTGTTGACGACCTCTACGTACTCGTCGGCCTGGGTGCGTTTGACCTCGCCCTTGGAGCGGACGGTGGTGATGTGCACGTCCGGCCGTCCGGTGCGGGCCAGCACGGCAACCAGGTCGGCGCTGTTGGCGGCGTTCTCGGGGCTGATGAACCTGGTGACGATCTGGCCGCCCTGTTTGAAACCGGTGATCACGACGGCGTACTCGGTGTTGTCGATGGTCACGGTCTCCGGGGAGACCCGGGTGGGCAGGTCGACGATGTCCTCGGGGTTGGGCCCGACGTTGGGTGTCTCGTTGTGCTGAAAGCGGAAGCTGAAGTCGTGCGGCACTTGGTCCTCGAACACGACGCGGGCCGCGAGGTCGACCTCGAACTGGTTCTGCGGCATCCCCTGGATCGGGAAGTTCTGGTGGGTGAAGGTGCCCAGCGTGAATTCCGTGCCGTCCAGCAGGACATCCACCGTCGCGCCGGCGAACAGATAGCCACTCTTGCCCCCGCCTGCGGGCACTCCCCACTTGACGTTGTCGGAGGTGAGACCTTCGAGGTTGGGCGGGTTGATGCTGATGGCGGTCCAGGTGCCAGACGTGTCGACCTTGGACATGCGTCCATCCCCTCTCCGTGATCAACCATTACCCGGCCGCTCGACCGGGTGGGGTGAAGGTAGTCCCCGGAGTTCGCCCTAGGAAGGTAAATACATGCCTTGCAGTCTCAGTTGGGATAAATGGCTGGTTATGCAGGCATAGGTTATTCGCCACGTCACGGGGTGCTCCATCTTGCATGGCATGGCATGGCATGGCAGGACAGGGAGAGGTCCTGCGCCTCGCGGCTTCGGTCGGGAACGGCGTACAAGAGGGGCCGGGCCACGGGAAGTGTTCCCGTGGCCCGGCCTCATGACGTGGCCGCTGGGCCTGTCATGGATGTGGAAGACCGCGTCACGGGGCGAGCCGGTACGCGCTCGTGGTCTTCTCGGTCACGGTGTTGCCCGACGTGTCCTTCAGGTACACGCGGCATGAGACGGCCTTGGCCGTCGCCGGGTGCTTCGCACTCGCCGTGCGCGCACCTCTGCTGTCGGCCGTTACGGGCGCCGACTTCCATGTGCTGCCCCCGTCGTAGGAAACCTTGACGGTCAGGGTGGCGATCCTGCCGGTGGGCCGCCGCACCGGCCACCTTCAGCGGCACCTTGAGCGTGCTGCCTGCCGGGGCCGTGCCGTTCAGCGCCAGTTTCGGCGCGACGCGGACGGTGGACAGCGGCAGTGCGGTGGGCTCCTCGTCGGGCGTGGCCTCCATGGTCAGGCGGTAGGAGGCGGAGGCGGCCGGGAGTTCGGCGTTGACCGCGCCGGGGCCGCCCTCGGCGAGGATGCGGCCGCCCGACTCCAGCCGGGTGAAGCCGCCGTTCGTCACGGAGCTGCCCGTGTGCCCCGCGCCGTCACTGAAGAGCTGGACGTACGCGTCCATGGCGTTGCCCGCGCGGCGCGCGCCCTGCCCGTGATCGGCATCGAGGTCGGGGCCGACGACGCCGGGTGAGGGTGACCGGCTTGGTGCCGAGGTTGGCGTAGGTGACGGTCTTGGTGACCGGCTTGTCGTCGGTGTGCGGCCAGGCCTGCGCGCCGAAGGCGACCGTGCCCGGCTCGGGGACGACGGACGCGGTGACGGCGCGCGTCAGGTCGACGCGGCCCGCCCCCTGCTGATGGGTGTTGAGCGTGGGGCTGAACTTGGCGGAACCGGTCAGCGCGGCCTTGAGCTGCGGGCCGGTCCACTTCGGGTACTGCTGGAGGAGCAGGGCGGCGGAACCAGACGGTGGCCCTCACCGACAGGCGAGGGCCACCCTCGCGTACACCCTCCCCGCCCGGGGCTTTGGGCATCCGTGTCTCAACCACAGGTTCGCGATCCGGCAGCCGGGGGGTGCCTCCGGCATCCTCGGCATATAGGAAATAGCGCCGAGATTCATCATTCATCACGGTCAGCCACCACACATCTCGTGGCTGGGTGCGGAAGGTCCTGCGCCGTTGACGGAGAGGGCCGTAGGCCGATGCCTCTCGTTGCCCGCGAAGAACATCGTGCCCACGCTGCCGGGCGGCGGCGACGGCATCGCCGCCGACGGCCTGGCAGGCCGGCAGAGTGAGGGCCGGACGCAGATATTTGGGCTCGGCTGAGGGGCCAAGTAGAGAACCAGCGTCGTTCCACCAGCCGAAGTGCAGCCCAGCCTGATGCCGGATAGCCGTGCTGTCGCGCGGTAAGTCGGTCATGTGGCCCTCGCTCTCACTTGTGGGCCGCAATACGTCCGCCTCGGCGTCCAGACCCTCATTGGTGCCCTGAACAATGAGTTCGCGAATGAACTGCGCAAGGGCCGCGAAGACATGGAAGACCAGGCGTCCCCAAGGCGTCGTCGTGTCGAGCGTCTCGTGCAGCGAGGCGAAACCGACGCCACGCATGCGCAGGCCGGACACATGCGGGACGAAGGCGCCGGCGGGTTGGGAAATGTCAGCCGTCGGCGCCGCCCCACCTGACGTTTGACGAGCCTGTTGCGCGGTGCTGCCCGCCGGAGGGGTCCACGTGCAGCACCGCGCAACGTGCCGCCATCGGTACCCGCCCAAGGCGGTGCGGGCCGTGGCCCGCCAGGCCATAGCTTCTCACTCGCCGCAGATCGCGGCGTCCGGGCAACGCTGCCGGTCAGTGACGCGGGCCCCCTGGGCCGGGATGAGGGTCTGCTGGACGGTCTTGCGCAGACCAGCGTCCAGCTCCGTCGGCGGTGTGCCGCTCACGAGCTGGATGAGAGTCTCGGCGATGTCGCGGAGTTTGGTGTTGGTGTTCTGGGACAGCCGCTTGAGGATGCCCCAGGCGGTGTCGGCTTCGCAGCGGTGGACCAGCATCAGCGCACCGATGGCCTGGTCGATGACGGCGTGTGATTCCATGGCTGTCTTGAGCTGGTTCTCCTGGCTGCGGCGTAGCTCGTGTTCCAGGCGCACGGTACGGATTCCCGACAACCGCAGCTCCAGCTCGTCGGCCACCACGGCGGCCAGATCCTGCAGAGTGACCCTCTGGTCGGCGGTGAGTTCGCCTGGGGAGGTGTCCAGGACGTTGACGGTGCCCAGGCGGTAGCCGTCGTGGGTGATGATCGGCGCGGCCGCATAGAACCGCAACCCCAGCTCTCCCCGCACCAATGGGTTGGTGACCGCCTGCGCGTTCTTCAGCGTGTCGGGCAGCACGTACGGCTCGTCCTGCAAAATCGCCGACGCGCACAGGCCCGGGTCCCGGCCGATGTGGGTCTGGCTCACGCCCTCCAGGCCCTGGGCTGCTTTGAACCAGATCCGGTCCTCATCCACGATCGTCACCGTGGCCATCGACACGCCCACGCACCGCGCGGCCAGCGCCGCCACACGGTCAAACGCCCCATCCGGCGGCGTATCGAGAATGTCATAGCGCCGCACAGCGGACAGCCGCCGCTGCTCATCGCCCGCGACAGCCCGAACCTCACCCGGGCCACCCGTGCCCTCACTCATGAACCCGCCTTCTCCGACCCGACGCCACTGGGTATTCGCACACGGGCCCAAGAATCGCACGTCCTCGCCGTGGCGCAACCGACGGTACGGCCCCCGACAGCACCCGCGCAAAAGCCGGTCGCACCAGCTTCCTCGCCCACGAACTTGGCAGGGTTGCGGCCGGAGTGGCGCGAGATGGACCGTCTGAGAGGTGGAAGCGGCTCCCCGAGGTGGCTGCGAAGCGCTCGTTGCGTCCGCAACATGGTGGGACTCAGCCTCTGCTGGAGCTGCCATCATCTTCCCCCGCTTCGTGCGCTGCCGGTATGGAGCACCTCCAGTACGTCGATCGCAGCGGCACCCATCCCAGCGTGAACTGGATGGGCGTCGCCCATCGCCCATCGCCTGATGAACGAGTTCCCGCTGGCGGACGCCCCGCCGGTCCGGGGCTCGCGCAGCGAGATGGCCGTCCTGCGCATTGCGACGAGACGGAGGCCGGTCCCGTCGAGGGCCTTGGCGATCTCCTCGGCGATCTTCTTGCCGCCCTGGCGGTTGTAGGCCCTTCGATTCGGGCCGCGGGGGTGAAACGGTCGGCTCCGACAACGCGTCCTCCTGGCATAACCGATCATGATCTGCACCGCATCACGTGCGTGCTCCGGGGCACCTCGGAGGTATGCGTGTGGTGACGCTCAGTGTGTGGGGGATCCGAGGTGACTGGCCGGCCCGGCGGGAGGTGCCGGCCGATGGGCTTACGCGGCTGCGGCCGGATCTTGTCGCCCTGCAAGAAACGGTGGTGACTGACCACCAGTCCTCCATCAGGCCGTTGTCCGGCGTATAGGTCACCGGTGCCGGCTGGCCGGGGTGAGCCTCACCCAAGGCGTCGCGGAAGCACGTGCTGATGCCCTCGAGGGATTGCAGCCCGCGCCAGAAGCGCATGCTGGCCGCGTCCGGGTCGGCGTCCATGTCGCCAGCCAGCACCATGTGCGGTTCGGGCCGCTGAGCCAGGAATCGGACGGCGACCACAGCCTGCAGTTCCCGCTCGCGCTCGTGGTCGATCTGGAAATCCGGGAAGTGATTGACCAGCAGTAGCGGTGCGAACGGCGGCGGCGCCTCAATTCGGACCACCAGCGCGGTGCAGGCGAAGTCGCCAGACCCGCGAGGCGCGTAGGCGTCACGATGGCAGCCTCCGGCGGCAGCCCTAGCCGTGAACCGGCTGCCCTTCCGGCGTGGCCGCCTGGATGAGCCGCTGCATGAAGGTGAGTTCGTCTGCGGTGAACTCTCCGACTCGCTCATGGCCGTTCGGGCAGAGCAGGGGGGCCGGGTCGTTCCAGCGGCCAGTGGCAGCAGGTCGCGGTCGGCCCCGCACTCCGGGCAGCCGATCGCGCGGACCGTCGGCGGTGGCGGCTCCGACTCCTATGTCGCGTCCATGGCCAGCTCGCCGTACTGGCGCTCCAACTCCAACCTCCGCGAGTTCGAGAATTCTGAGTGGTGCTCGGGGCGAACCGACGGTCCCCCACGGGAACTTGACCCGGACAGTGCGGGCCAGCACCCGAGGCAACCGGCCGGGGAAGGACCATCAGATTTGGGGATTCTCGGTGCTGAACCGAAGCGCCCATGCAGCTGGACGACGGGCTCCGGCTTCTGCACACCGGTGCGATCGCCTACGGTCTTACCTGGTGGAATGACGCGCGTAAACGGCCCCGGCTACGGCATGATCGCGGACATGTTGATCGATCACGAGGGCTGTTCGCCGACCGTGCATCCCACGGCCTATATCGCGCCGACCGCGACATTGAGCGGAGACGTGCGGGTGGGAGCAGGGTGCCGGGTGCTGTTCGGCGCCGTGCTCACCGCCGAAGGCGGCCCGGTGGAACTGGGCGAGGGCTGCATCGTGATGGAGAACGCGGTCCTGCGCGGAACACGCCGCGATCCGCTGAGCCTGGGGCGGCAGGTCCTGGTCGGCCCCACCTCGTACCTGACCGGATGCTCGGTGGAGGACGAGGTATTCCTGGCAACGGGAAGCCGGGTGTTCAACGGTGCGCACATCGGGACGCGTTCGGAGGTACGCATCAACGGCATCGTGCACCTGCGCACGGTGCTGCCCGCCGACTCGATGGTGCCGATCGGCTGGGTAGCCGTGGGCGACCCGGCGCGGATCCTTCCGCCCCAGGATCACGAGGCGATCTGGGCTGTGCAGAAGGAACTGGATTTCCCTGGCTACGTCTTCGGCCTGGACCGGCCGGCTGACGGCGAAAGCCTGATGCCGGGCATATCGGAGCGCTTCGGTCGTGCCCTTGGCCGCCATCGGAACGACCGTCAGATCTGAGCCCGCCCCCGTGGCGGCCTCGAACTCCGCTCCTCTCGCCGAACTGTCGCGCCAACGTCGCCGGAGACCTTTTCTTCCCCGATCCGCCGCATGCGTTCGATGCCCCATTTTCCCAAAGAGGCCAGGGCCGCGTTGAGCGAGACGCCGTGCTCCGTCAAGGAGTACTCGACCTTCGGCGGCACCTCGCGGTACACCTCACGATGCACCAGCCCATCTTCTTCCATCGCCCGCAGATGTTGAATCAACATCTCCTCGCTGACACCAGGCAGACCGCGGCGAAGCTTCGGCGAACCGGCGGGTCCTGTGATGGTGCAGCTCCCAGAGGGTGAGCGCCTTCCACTTCCCGGCGATTACGTCCCTCGTCGCGTCGATGGCACGGAAATAGGGACCACGTCGCGCTGCAGTTGTTATCCGCCCTCCAAGGGGTGCTTACTCACAGGTGAGTACCCCACTAATTAGTCCGTACTGGTCAACTCTACTGGCTACGGAGAAGATCGCACCGAGGGACCAACACGAGGGGGAGCGCCAAAAATGACAACTGACAACAGCGTCCAGGTGAGTGTTCTCGGGCTGGGGGCGATGGGCAGCGCTCTCGCGGGCGCCCTGGTGAAGGCCGGCTACGCGACCACATGCTGGAACCGCTCACCGGGGAAGGCGGACGACCTCGTTGCGCAGGGCGCCAAGGCCGCCGGCACGGCCGGTGACGCGGTCCGGGCCAGCCGACTGGTGATCGCATGCCTGCTGGACCACGCGTCGGTCCGTGAGGTGCTCGATCCGCTCTCCGATGAGCTGACCGGACGAACCCTGGTCAACGTGACGACGACGTCACCTGCTCAGTCACGGGAGCTGGCCGATTGGGCCGCCCAAGCGGGAGTCGCGTATCTGGACGGCGGCATCATGGCCGTACCGCACATGATCGGCCGGCCTGGGGCATCGATCCTCTACAGCGGATCAGCCGATGTTTTCGATCAGTACAAGCCGCTGCTCGACCTGTGGGGAACCAGTACCTACTTCGGTGAGGATGCCGGGCTGGCGTCCCTGTACGACCTCGCTCTACTCGCGGGTATGTACGTCATGTTCGCCGGATTCATGCACGGCGCCGCCATGGTCTCGCCAGCCGGTGTGACGGCGGGCGAGTTCGCTGCTGAGGCCACACCTTGGCTGACCGCCATGACCGGCGCCTTCCAAGGATTCGCCGCAGTCATCGACGGCGGAGATTACACCGTCGAAGGGCAGCAGAGTCTCCAGTTCTCCAATCTCAGTGACCTCCTGGCCGCCAGTTCCGACCAGGGCATCAGCACTGAGGTAGTCACCATGGTCCAGCGACTCATCCAACGCCAGATTGACGCAGGGCATGGGGAGGAAGGCTTCGCCCGAATCATCGAGAGCATCAAGCAACCGGGCTGAGAACTCGCGCGGACGGGCGTGGGTCATGGTCGCCTGATCGGCCGGTCGTCCCAGCGGTGGGTGGTCCAGGCGCGGCGAATGAGGCTGCGTAGGGTGATGACGGCATCGGCCGGTCTCCGCGGACGGGGCGTGTGCGCTTTACCGTCCTGGGTATGGCGGTACGGGGCCCAGAGCAGAGCCGCGGAGAGTGGAGGGGCCCCCTCAATGGCACACTGACGATCTTCTTACGGACTCCCACGCCCGCTGCCCACCGCGAGTTCAGGCACCTCCATCACTCACACGGGACAATCGTCGGGCCACCAAAGTCGCGGCGATGACCGGAAGTTCGCGGAGGTCATCTCCTGAAAGGCCGTACGCTTTACTGGCGGTCCGGATGAAGTGGACGAGGGTGTAAAACGCCAGAGCGGTGGTCTCATCATGCGTGGTGCGGATCGTGGCATCGGGTACTTTCCACGCCTGCATCGCCCGGCGTGTGTCCCCGGCCAGCGCGTGGAGGGCACCATCGTGCAGCGGGCTGCGGGACAGGGCGGTGGCGAGTGACTCGTCGGGGTGGCGCAGCTGTCCATCGAGCCGTGCCACCTCCCGCAAATGGCCCTCGCTCGGCGCGACGACCTGCGCGGTGGTCAGGCCCGTCCAGTTGAAGCCGACGGGACTCGCGCCGAAGTCTGCCGCCCTGTCCGTCGCCTCTGCAAGGCTGCGCGTCAGAAGTTCCAAACCGTAGCGCTCCGAATCCATCCGCTTGCGGAAACTTGCATCGCGGTGGCCCAAAGCTCGTTCGTGATCGTGGATCCGGGCGTCGCTCAAGGACAGCTCGATGAGTCGGGCGGCCCGCTCACGTGCGGGGCGGTGTGTTCTGCCCCGCCTGACCATCAGGGCTTCTTCCTGCGATTGCACGGCCAGCATCCCGATGACGGCGCTCACCAAACCATAGAACTCGCCGCATTCTTCCAGCCATTGTTTGCGCACAAAGGGAATATCGGACGCATGCTCAGTCATCACGTCTGCGTTCACGAGGTGTACGGCTTGGAGAGCCAGAAAATCGGCTTGGGACTCCTGTTCCGGCGACTGGGAGCATTCGGCTTGGTGGGCGAGCGCATGATGGGCCATTTCGTGGCCGAGAAGAAACCGGATCGTCAGCAGCAAGAACAAGTCGGCCGCGTCGTGATACTGGAAGCCATCCTCATCCCGTCGGTCTTGCTGGGTGATCACGACGGTGGCGACACCGAGTCCGAGACCACCACCAGACCGGATTCATCCTCTTGCGGAGCATAGTGGGCTGAGACCCACTGGCTGCTGGTGGCTGTCACCACGAGCTGGGAGAGCCGTTCTCCCCGCCCGAGCGCGGTGAAGGCAGAGGCGAGATCCACAGCAGCAGCCTCGAGTACCTGAGGCAAGGACTCGCCGAATAGCTCGGGAAACGGCAGCCGCTATCTCTGATCGCCGCTCAGCGCGCCGATGTCGGCCATGTTCTTGCGCAGGTAGGAGGAATAGCTCTCCTTGCCTACCGGGACAAAGTGGCGTCCGGCCTTCTCTGCCATCGACTCACCGGTCATGGCAGCGGCGTGTGGCCAGAGCACAAGGCACCGACCCCAATTCGGGCCACCAGGACGGCCACCAACGCAGCCTTCGTCGGGTCCCCGCCGAAGTCGCCGAGAATCTCGCACAGCGCATAGGAATCGATCACCCGGTCCGAGTGGCTGGTGCCCACCGCCGCCTTGAGCCGTTCGTGCCCGCAGATCCTGTTGCGCAGGTCATCCAGCTGCCCGTGGAACCATTCCTGGCCGAACCGGCGCGGAAGGTCGGGATCGCTCGGGCCAGCTCCGAGAGTATCGCCAAGCAGTGATGTGCCCAGCAGCGCGTATAGTTCGTCCTCAGTCTTGTTCAGGTAATCATCGACGGACACGGCCCCTCCCCCGTCACGACGCCCCAGTCACCCGAGCGGCGCGATGCTTCACTGCCCAGCCGCGGGCCCCATCAGGTCGCCTTCATGGCCCCGCTCTTACAGACTTGATCTCGACACTGCTTGCCATTTATGACTCCCCCGGCGTCATGGCAGCGGTGTACCGCCCCCCGAGCCGTCGGCCCTCTCGATTCCCACATCGCGGGGCCGAACGGCCCCAGCCGACTGCACACCTGGACGTTAATGGTGCAGCGGCGAATTGTCAGCGGCGCACCCGGGATGAGACGCGCTACGGGCGTACGCCCCTATGCGAACATCCCACGGCAAGTTCCCCGCCGCCAGGCAGGCAGAGGTCACTCATCGTTATCGCTTCAAGACTCACAATTGCTTGTCGCCCATCGGCACCGTCGCGACTCACTGCATCCCCCCGCCGTCGTTGCTGGCGATCGTCACCCGCTGGGGATGGGACGAGTCGACCGCCGCCATGACATTGACTTTTGCCCTGCCGTTCAACGCAACGCTGACCGCGTCAGCCGTGGGGCAGCTTTGCTCACCCACGACCGACGCGGCCAGTGCTCACCAGGCGCGGATTCCGACGTTTCGACAGGAACCAGTGTGCGTCGAGTCGCGGATCCGAGAGCGGACTGCCACTGAGCGTGGTCATCCTCAACGATCAGGGATTCGGGCAAGAACGCCAGGACCTGCACCGCAAAAACTTGGCCCCCGGCCACGCCGGCTACCCGGCCCCGGACTTCGCCGCCCTCGCCAACGCCATGGGCGCAGAGGGCCACCGCATTCAATCCCCCGCTGAGCTGACCCTGCCCGCCCATGCCTTTCCCGCAGGCCCAACCCCAGCCGTCATCCACCGGGATACGCCCAGGGGGCGCCGGTCCTGGCTGTGTCCCCCGGGGCGCGTTGGGCGACCCGGGGTCTTTCGCTGCTCCGGGCCAGCGGCATCGCACCCAAGGCCTAGACGCACCTCAGTGCGCTGCCGTAGGCGGCGGCCGCCACACGAATGAAGGAGGACCTGGTGCTCGATGGAGAGCTCGTGACCTTTCAGGGCGGCCGTCTGGTTTTCACCTGACGGTCTGCCAGGCGCCGAACCGCCGCTCGGCATCTCCCGCCACCGGCTGCCGGTGCGGAACCGCCAGATCACTCCCTCGAACTGCTCGCGCAGCCGCTCGGGACACACGGGCCGAACCTGCCGACCGGCGGGAACGACCCAATGAACTCTCCCGCGCTGACGGTGAGTTGCTCACGCGTCACCACACACTCCTACCAGACCGGCACCCGAGCCCAGACTTGATCACAACTGAAGACAGTTCCCAGTACAGGATCGCGTCGATCTCCCGCACCTCGTACCGGCCCTCGTGACCGCCGACCGAACGGTGCTGTCCCTTCCAGGACGTGATGAACGGCCGGATCAGCTCCCACGCCTCGTCCGACAGATCACTCGGGTACGGCTGCCGCCCGCCCATGCCTCTGACAGATGAACTGGGTGAGGCGCCATTGCGTACCGCACGAGGCTGGGACCCACGAGCCTCGCCCGCTGACGCGGTGCGTGCTGGGAGTGATCCTGGCCGCGTTGTTCGACGTAATAGCACTCCTGTTCCCCGCGCGAGAACAGTCATCTCCCAGGCGCTGCCCGCGAGTGAGGTAGCGAAGTCCGCTCGCCATTGTGGCGCGCGATATGGCTGGTCTTCATCTGTGGGACTTATTCGCCATGGCGGACTCTCAGATTCCTCCGAGAGAATGCCCTACGCCGAGGCTGGTTCGGTTTCTCCGGCCGACCGCTGACGTTCTTCATCTGCTACCCGCCGGGAGCCGTGATGAGTCAGAAGCCCGAGAACAGGACTCCGCTCTGCATCGCCCCCTTCGTCTCGCTGGCCATCTGGGCCGATGGCGAGTCAATCATCTGCTGCGAGGACAAGGGGCCGCAGGCCGGTCGCCTGGGCTTGGTCGACGACGTGTCCGGGCTGGTCAACAGTGAGAAGATGCGTATCGCCCGCCGGCAGTTCCTGCGCGGTGAGGTGCCGGAGGGCTGCCGGGCATGCCTGGACGAGGCAACGCGCCAGCCGACCGTCCACAACTACTACCAGGAGAAATTCGACTGGCGGGATGTCGCAGAGGCCTACGACGAGACGACCGGCGACGTCAGTCGGACCCAGTATCTGTTGATCGCCCTCAGCAACCTCTGCACCTACAGCTGCCGGATGTGCTTCGACAAGCTCAGCACACGGCTGAGTTCCGACCGCCACCGAATGCTGGGCGTGGAGTCGGTCGGGTACCGGCGCAATGACATCGACAAGGTCATCAGCTTCATTCGGGCGAACCCCATCCGTATCGTCACGTTCCACGGCGGCAACCCCATCAACGAGCCCCGTTTCCTGGACGTGCTGAACGAGTTGTCGAACGATGTGTCCGTGGAGATCATCTCGAACGGTTCCACGCTGACCTCAGGAAAGGTCGACATCCGCCCGCACCTTTCGCGATTCGAGCGGGTTCATTTCAACATCAGCCTGGACGGCACTCGGCGGACGACCGAATACGTGCGCATGCACAGCGACTTCGACGATGTTTTCCGCCACTTCACCGAGGTCAAGGCACTGCCCAACACGACCGTCAACCTGCACAACACGATCACCAACCTCAACCTGTTCGACCTGCCCGCGTACTACACGATGGTCCTGTCGGGGAAGTTCGCCGACGCCGACTCGATTTCCAGCTACATCGCCACGGTGCCGGCCGTCCACCGGATCTCCACGCTCCCGCCCGAGCTCCGGCAGCTGGCGCGCGAGCGTATCGAGGGCTTTCTGCGCGGGCTGGGCGCGGCGGGTGGGACGACGCCGTCGGACGCGTTCGACTTCAAGGCGGACAACGCGCGGGCGTACGCGCGAAACGTCCTCCACCGGATCGACTCGGTTCCCTACTCCCCGCGTCTCTTCGCCGAGTTCCTGGACCTGACCCGGAGGACCGACGCGTTCTACGGCGTCGATCCACTGCCGGAGTACAGCGATTACCTCGTGGCCGGCGCGTCCGGCTCCTCGGAGCCGCTCCGATCGGGGCCCTCCCCCTCATCCGCTTCCCAGCCTGCCGTTCCCGATGAGGTGGCGGCGAAGGGAGTCGTCGTGTCGCACAATGCCCCCGAGCCCGCCGAGGGCCCCCATGCCCTCGCGGGCCCCTGCCCGTACATCGGCCAGCGCGGATTCCGGGTGTCCGAGTGCAGTTTCGGTTGGACCGCCGCGTACTTCCAGAACTGCACCGCTGTCACGGTACGGATCCAGCTCAACCCCGACGCGGGGATCACCGCCGCCCAGATGGCGACGCTGCGAACGACGTGGGAGACCGGCATCGAGAACAAGTGGAGCAACCGCTTCGTCTGCACCGGGCCCTACGGCAACTCCGTCATCACTTTTGACGTGCAGTGGGTGACCTCCAGCCCTCACCACGTCGTCCGGGTGCGCCAAGGCCCCGCCCAGAGCGATATGACGCTGTGGGACACGGCCGACAGCGGCGACGTCGCCGCACACGAGTTCGGCCACATGCTCGGCAATCCGGACGAGTACTCCGATGCCCGCTGCCCGAACCGCAACCCCGTCAACACGGGAACGGTCATGGACAACAACATCGGACCGGCGCTGCAGCGCCACGTCAACCGGATATGTGTCTCGGCGCCACTCACGGCCGAGGCCTTCTCGATCGGCCTGGATCTCATCTAGGCCGGACCGCTTCATGACGAGGGCGAGGACGACATGAGGGTAACCATCGAATCCTTTACGCGGCCCGACGTCGAGCGTATGAGGGCCGCGGTCGCACGGCTGGCCGACGGCCCGACGGGCGATCAAGAGGGCGCTTCCGCCGCCGACGACGTGACGATCGACCTGCACATCTCCGGCGGCTGCCCGGGACAGCGGGTCGATTTCCGGGCTTCGGTCCCTTCCAGGGGTGAGGCCGCGGTAACCCATGTGGACGAACTGCGGGACGTCGACGAACGGTTCTCGGAGGCGGTTCGCCCCGAGGAACTGGCGGCCCTGGCACGGAACTTGAACGTCGAGTCCCTGATGGAGCTCCCGCCGAACGCGGACGAACGGTACGTGCCGGACTCGCTCGTCGGTTCGGTCGCCATCACGTCGGCGAACGCCCGGATCACGTTGTGGTTCCCCCTCGAAGACGAGGATCCCCCGGAGGGCGATGAGGTGGCGATGAGGATCGACCGGGGGCAGGTCCCGTTCGTGTTGCGCGCCTCGATGGCTTCCCCGAGCGTCCGCCCTGCCTTCGCCCAGTTGGCGGAGGTCGTCAACCGGCTCACCGGCCGCCCGCAGCTCTGACGCCGGATGAAGGCCATCCACGTCAACTCCACCGTGCCGTCCGTGCCGTACCTGGGGCGGCTGAAGGGCCCCGACGGCTACGAGGTGGAGGACTTCGAACTCCTCACGACCATCCTCTCGGCGGCCGCCTGGCGCCGCTTCAACGGCCCGATCAAGCTGTACACCGACCGTGTCGGGGAGGCGTACTACCGGCGCCTTGGGATGACGGAGCTGTGGGAGGGCGGAATCGACACGGACGTGCTGGAGTCGCTGCCCGCCTCCATCAACCACGACGTGTTCTGGACGGCCGGACGCGTCGCGGCCCTCCGGGCAGAGGCGGCACCCTTCGTCTCGCTGGACACGGACCTTGTCGTCTGGGGAGCGATCGGCACTCTGATCACCTCGGAGTTCATGGCACTGCACCAGGAGCCCCTGCACCACGGTGTGTACCGAGCCCGGTGCGAGCTGAGTACGCCCACCGGTTACGTCTGGGAGGAGTGGGACTGGGAGGCGGTCCCGTGCAACGCCTCGCTGACCTACTACGCGGCTGACCGGCTCACCGAGATGTTCCATGCCAAGGCGATGGAGTTCATCCTGGGGAACCCGATCCGGCGGGAAGCCGAGAGCCGTCTGCCGGTCCACGACGTGTTCGTGGCCCAGCGGCTGCTGCCGATGTGCGCGCTGAGACTGGGCGTGCGACCGGCGTACTTCCTGGACTGGCCCAGGCCCGAGCTCAACAGCGAGACGATGGCCGACGGTGCGAGGAACCGACTGGTCACCCACGTCTGGGCCTACAAGGACGAGCTCAAGAGCGACCCGGACTGCCGGGAGTCATTCTGTCGGCGGTGCGTGGCCCGGATCCGCCGCGACTACCCCGAACTCGTGGGAATGCTGCGTCACATGCCCAGCATCCGGCGGTACCTGTCGTGAGGGAGCCGCCGTCCGCCGGCCATGGCCGTGCGTGGGACCGTGGGCCGGGGCGCCATGGGAGGGGGCGACTGTGAAGGCGATCCACGTCGTTTCCACCCGGCCGGCCACGAATTACTACGTCTCGCGAGCCAACGGCTCCCCATACCGTCAGGAAGACTTCGAGGTCCTCACGACGGTCGTGTCAGCTCTGGAGTGGCGTCGACACAACGGAGTGATCCGGCTCTATACGGACCCTCCGGGCCAGGAGTTCTACGACCGGCTCGGACTTCTGGACCTCTGGGACGGCGGGGTCGATGCCCGTCTCCTGGAGTCGGCGTCTCAGACGATCAACGTCGGCGTCTTCTGGTCCTTCGGGAAGATCGTGGCTCTGCGGCAGGAGGCAGCGCCGTGCTGCGTCATGGACATCGACCTCATCGTCTGGGACGGCATCCGGCAGCTGGTCACCGCGGAAGTGATGAGCCTGCACGAGGAGTCACTCGGCTTCGCCGCTTACGTCGGCCGGGACCGCCTCGTCGCACCACCCGGGTTCGACTGGAGCGGCCTCGACTGGTCAGTCGCTCCTTGCAGCGCCGCGCTGCTTGTCTTCACCAAAGACGCGTTCAAGGCCGAATACGCCGACCGGGCGCTGTCGTTCATGGCGGGCAACCCGGTCCGGTCGGAGCCCGACGGGTCGGTGCCTGCACACCCGATCTTCGCGGAGCAGCGGCTGCTGCCTATGTGCGCGAAGGCGAGCGGTGTGCGTATCGGTTCGTTCCTACGTGACTACACGGGGGGCGAGCTGTGGTCGGGACGTAAGAACAAGACATTCACCCACCTGTGGAACGCAAAGTCACTCCTGCACAACAACCCGAGGAAGAGAAGCGAACTCTGCGCACGGTACGCCCACAGAGTGCGACGGGACTACCCGGAAGTCGCGAAGGTACTCGCGAGGTCCGAGCTCCTGCGGGAACACTTTCGAACGGCTGACGGCCTGCCGCACCCGTAGCACCGGGGCCACCAGATGGCGAGGGTGGCGCGGTCGGCGACCGGGGATCCGGGCTCGTGCGACCAGCGGTTCCCCGGGCCTCGTTGTACGCCTTGCCGTCGTTGCGTAGCGCTGCGAGGAAGAGCGAGCCCCCGTCATGGAGGACGTAGACGTCCGCCCCAACTATCAACCACACCGTACGGCCTGGCCCCAGTGCCGCCCACTCAGCACGGAACGACGTGACAAGCGTGCCTGCGATGCTGCATGCCCCTTGGATACCGATGATTCAGGCCCCTCGTATCGTCATCGGCCAAGCGGCGACGATTGTCTGCGCCGTCGGGTCGGTAGCGCGCGAGTTCCGGGAATCTGGGCGGCCCTTGACCGCGAACCTGCGCGCAAGTCGCGGTTTCACTGTCTGGTCGGAACGGGTTCCGGATCCTACGGCGGCGCTTCGCGGCCAGCCTGGGCGCGGTTCGGCCGGCGGTTCCCGCGGTCAACGGCCGGAGGGGTGTGCAGCCGTAGGCGCTCGCCCTGGGGCCCGAACATAATCAGGTACTCAACAGGCCCGCCGGAGCCGGCGTTCACCACCCCATGCGGGGTGCGGGTGTCGAACTCGGCAACGTCCCCGGCAGTCAGGACGAGGTCTTGGTCGCCGAGCGCGAGCCACAGCCGCCCGTACAGGACGCACAGCCACTCGTAGCCCTCGTGGGAGACCTGCCGCGGCCGTGCGGGCGGGCCCTCGACAGCGGGCAGGACGTGCTTGTGGGCGTGCAGGCCGCCGACGTACCGGGTCAATGGCAGTACCACCTTGTCATCCCCGAAGGTCAGCGGCGCCTGCCCCCGCGGCTCGGCCGCGGGGGCGAGCGCGGTGCCGGCCAGCTCGTCCAGGGAGACGCCGTATTCCTTCGACAGTTGCAGCAGCACCTCCAGGGTGGGCTTGCGCCGGCCGGTCTCGATCCGGGACAGCGTGCTGGTCGAGATGCCGGTCGCGGAGCTGACACCGGCGAGCGTCGCGCCGTGGTGCTCGCGCGCGGCCCGCAACCGGGGCCCCATCGCGGCCAGTGTGCCGTCCAAGTCGTCGACTGCCACCTTTCCCGCTCCTTCTTGCCGTGCCGCTCCACCGCTCTGTCCTGCAAGTTTGCCAAATGGGCAAGGCTGATCGCGTCGGGCGGGTGCCGCGCCGCATGATCGATGGACAGCCGCGTCCGCCCGCGAACCGAGGAGAAGCCCATGCAGCCCGAGCCGACCGCCGAGCTCCGCCACCGCACCGTCGAGGCCCCGGCCGGGCGCCTGCACCTGGTCGAGCAGGGCACCGGCCCGCTGGTCCTGCTCGTGCACGGCTTCCCCGAGTCCTGGTACTCCTGGCGGCGTCAGCTCCCGGCCCTCGCCGCGGCCGGCCACCGGGCGGTGGCGATCGACGTGCGCGGCTACGGCCGCTCCTCCAAGCCCGCCGCGACCGACGCCTACCGGATGCTCGACCTGGTGGAGGACAACGTCGCCGTCGTGCGCGCCCTCGGCGAGGAGAACGCGGTGGTCGTCGGCCACGACTGGGGCTCCAACATCGCCGCCGCCTCCGCCCTGCTCCACCCCGAGGTCTTCCGCGCCGTCGCCCTGCTGAGCGTCCCCTACGCGCCGCCCGGCGGCCCGCGCCCGACCGACGTCTTCGGCCAGATCGGCGGCCCGGAGCAGGAGTTCTACGTCTCCTACTTCCAGAAGCCCGGCCGCGCCGAGGCCGAGATCGAGCCCGACGTCCGGGGCTGGCTCGCGGGCTTCTACGCGGCCCTGTCCGGCGACACCATGCCCGCCCAGGGCGAGCCCGACCCGCACTTCGTCGCCCGCGCCGGCGGCCGGCTGCGTGACCGCTTCCCCACGGGGGTCCTCCCGGCCTGGCTGAGCGAGGACGACCTCGACGTCTACGCCGGGGAGTTCGAGCGCACAGGGATCACCGGCGCACTCAACCGCTACCGCAACATGGACCGAGACTGGGAAGACCTCGCCCCGCACCGCGGAGCCCCGATCGAGCAGTCCTCCCTGTTCATCGGCGGAGCCCTGGACGCCTCCACCACCTGGATGTCCGACGCCATCGACGCCTACCCCACCACCCTCCCCGGCCTGTCGGCCTCCCACCTCCTGGACGCCTGCGGCCACTGGATCCAGCAGGAGCGCCCCGACGAGGTCAACCGCCTACTGACCGACTGGCTCGCAGGCCTCCAGGGCTGAACCAGGCAGGCTTCCTGGGCAGCTTGGCGGTTCGTTCGGAGTGGGCGGCGGTGACGTAGCGCATGGCGGTCTGCTCGGTGATGCCGAACAGCCGCATCAGCGTGAGCGGGTCGGCGCTTTCGGCTGCTTCGTTGAGGATGCGGTCTTGCCTCAGGCCGCTCAGCGTCAGCCCGCGGGGAAGGACTCCGCTCAGAGTGCCGATGCTGACGGCCGGGTGGTCGGGGTCGACCGCGCCCTTCTGGCTGACCAGCAGGTGAGGATTGGACGAGGTCGGCGAGCGGTGGTGACGGTACGTCGTCCAGTCGGCGGGGAGTTGGTGGTCGAGACCGGAACCGAGCCCTACCGGCTCGCCGGCACCCGGGCCCGGGCGGCAGCGCAAGACACCGGCACCGGCTGAAGCAGCCCGTTTGGCCCGTGGCCCGCTCCCATCCTGTCTCCGTCCGCTCACTGGAGCGGTATGCGCGTCCCGGCGGCGACGCGGTCGCCCGGCATGTTGCCAGCGCTGAGCTGCACTGAACCAGCTGCATGTCGTCCGGCGCACGGGCGGTGATCGGACCGCCTACTGCGTTGCGCTTGAACCAGACCTCGAACTCGTATGCCAGAGGCCCCGATCCGCGGGAGCGATCAGCGGGCCGCAGTGCGGTGGGTGGGTCCGACGTGGGATAGCTGACGGCGAGCGCGGTGAGACGTTCGGACAGAGCCTTGTTGAGTGCCGGCTGGGTGGCGATCATCCCGCTGAACAGGGAGCGCAGGTCCAGGCCTTCGGGGGTGAAGCCGGTCATCAAGGCGGTCTGGGCGCGGCTGTGTTCCATCAGCTGGGCGCCTATGGGGTGGCGCTCGGTGTGGTAGGTGTCAAGCAGGTGGTCAGGGGCCCAGCCGCGGAGGGTGGCGGCGAGTTTCCAGCCGAGGTTGTGCGCGTCCTGGATGCCGGCGTTCATCCCGACGCCACCTGCCGGGAAGTGCTGGTGGGCGGCGTGGTGACCGCGTTGCTGGACGGCGTTCTGGACGAGCGTGAGGCCGCCTGGACCACGTGGACGATCGTCTACCTCGCCCTCGGCCTCACCCAGGAAGAACATGCGGCGACCCACCAGTCCCCGAACAGCCGTCTGACGAACGCGGTCTCCGAGACGGCCTACCCTGCCCTCCATCGCGCCCTCGGTCATCTCGACGCGGAGTCATTTGGCGAGCGCTTCGAGTTCGGCCTGTCCGCGATCCTCGCACGAAGGTGACCGAGGACGAGGAAAGGATCAGAGAGGACCCCGCCGACTGAGCGGCCGGGGCTCCGTCTGCGATATCTACGGAATGACCGCGGCAGTCACTTCCACCTCCAGCAGGAAGTCGGGGCCGAACAACGCCGCGGGAAGAGCAGGCGCGACAAGCTCACCGCGCTGGCCGCCTATGGGCTGGAGCCGGCGGCGGCGTAAGGCTGGCGGGCAGTACCCCGGGTGGCTTTGTATCTCAGTGCGGGAGCCGTTTCGAGGGCTGCTGCTGGGCTCGATGGGGAAGGCGCAGTCGAGGGTCGTTCCGTACGTCGCGATCCGCCGGTGACCACAGCGGTGTGTCGTGTGTCGTCCCAAGCGGTCCGGGCGGCTGCTGACCGGATCGAGCGGGTCGAGCGGGTCGAGCGGATGTGGCGTGCACCGCGGTGGTGTGCCGCGTCGGCTGTGCGTCTGACGCGGTTACCACTGGACGGGCAGGGTGAGGGGCGACTTGACCGGAGAATCGTCGTCCCA
The DNA here is from genome assembly GCF_053591415.1 of Streptomyces sp. NPDC003032. Taxonomy (NCBI): domain Bacteria; kingdom Bacillati; phylum Actinomycetota; class Actinomycetes; order Kitasatosporales; family Streptomycetaceae; genus Streptomyces; species Streptomyces sp. NPDC003032. The sequence continues at coordinate 39,210 of NZ_JBSFTT010000039.1, forward strand.
GCGGACGTGGGCGCCGTCGGCGAGCCGCAGCCGGGGGAAGCGGTCCAGCAGCGCCTCCAGGCCGATCTCCAGTTCGGCGCGGGCCAGATGGGCGCCGAAGCAGTTGTGGGTACCGCGTCCGAAGGCCAGGTGCGGGTTCTGCTGGCGATGCAGGTCCAGTTCGGCGGCGTGAGGAAAGACCGAGTCGTCGAGGTTGGCCGAGGCGATGACGGGGACGACGGCCTCGCCGGCCCGGATAGTCGTGCCGTGCAGCACGATGTCCTCAGTGGCCAGCAGGATCACAGGGCCGTTCAGCACCGGCAAAAAGCGCAGCAGTTCTTCGACCGCCCCGGGCAGCAGGCCGCGGTCGGCGCGCAGCGCGGCGAGGTCGGCCGGGCGCAGCAGCAGCTGGTGGATGGCGTTGGCCAGGAACATCGTGCTGGTGCGGTAACCAGCCACGAGGACGGAGAGTCCGAGGACGACCACGTCGTCGGTGCTCAGCTCGCCGGCGTCACGCCGTCGCACGAGGTCGGTGAACAGGTCCTCGCCGGGTGCCCGGCGTTTGCGTTCGATCAGCTCGGTGAGGTAGCCGCGCAGCCACTGGGCCACCTCATGCCATTCCTCCTGCGAGATCAGCGCGCCCAGCGCGGCGTCGGCGGGGGCGAGGAAGTCGTGCCGGTCCTCGTAAGGAAGGCCGGTCAGTTCGCACACCACGAGCAGGGGGAACAGTTCCGCGAAGCCGGTGACCAGGTCTCCGGGCTGGCCACCGCGCTCGAAGTCGTCCAGGATCCGGTCGGCCTGATGCCGGATGACCGGTCGGCGTTCGCGGATCGCGCGCAGGCTGAACGCGTCGGAGACCACGGCGCGCAGCGCTTGGTGGCGCGGTCCGTCGAGCTCCATCATGGTGATGAGCCGAGGGGCCTGGTCGACGGTGGGGCTGGTGGGCCAGGCGTCCACGGGGGGCCGGATCAGCCGACCGTCGGCCAGCAGGCCCCGTACGTCGGCGTAACGGGTGACGAACCAGCCGGGTGCATCGACCGGGAGCCGTACCCGTACCGCCGGGCACTCGGCACGCAGACGCCGGTACTCCGCGGGCGGTCCCACCGAACCCGGCGGCGGCAACGGCAGCTCCTGCACCGCCTCGCCAGGGGCCTGAGGCTCCGCAAGGGGGCACAACCGTGACGAGCCCGCCTCCTCGGCACCGTCGTCCACCGCGGGCCGCGCCGCGCCGGCTCCACCGGTGCGGTCCCCCGCCGTTTCCCAGCCATTGGCATTGTCACGGCCAGCTTCTGCCTTCATCTGTATCCCTCCCCGCATCAGGGCAACGCTGTCAACACGGCGATGCCCGCCAGCAAACGAACGAAGCTGCCGGCCGACGTGGTTCACCCCTACCAGCGATGGAGACAGCTGCGAGGGCCGGAGGCTGAGCCACGCCCTACAGGCTGGTGGCACGGTCTGAACACCTGATGTCACGGGTTCCGTAGGCGCCCTGTGACATTCACGCACACGAACATCGAAACGACACCCCTGGAGAGGGACACAGCCACTGCCGCCCGCGTCAGACCCGTCCGTGGACCACGAGCCGGTTCTGCTCCCCGTCAAAGGCGCGGACCAAGATGTTGAACTCCTGCTGGTGCCCGTCGAAGAGGCCATGCTGGCCGACGTGCATGATCAGGATTTTTCGTAGCGATCGATTACCTCCGAGATACCCCGGTCTCGATCGTGTTTCGACCATGCGTCCAGGTTCCGGCCGAACCACGCTGGCAGGCCGCATGGCTCGCTCACTACACCCCACCGACGCAGGGGTGAGGTGGGTGCATCATGGTCGTCGTGGTTGGGGTGGCTCGTCGGCCCCTGGGCGTTCCATGAGGATCATGCTCATGGGCCAATACGGAGCGACAGGTCGACACTGCGTCGCAGTTCCTTGACCCGCGCCGCCTCCGCAAGGGAGAAGAGTTTCCGGCCTGATAACCAGTCCGGTGCCTTGGTAGCCGATGTCGGCGATGTTCATGGTGTTACCGACGGCGGCCTTGGCCCCGGACTCCTTCCCGCCGCGGGAGTCATGCCGATTGCCCGGCAAGGGCCGGCCGGCCACGACGATCAGGCGGGTGTCGGCTTCGATGGCGCCCTCCCTCGGGCCTCCGCGGCCCTCAACAGCCGCCGCTGTCGTTCGTCCAGGTGCGGGAACAACACTGCGAACTTCGTTTGGTTTATCACGAGCGGGTCAGTTCTGGAGGCAGGGTTAATGCTGTCGCCCAGCAGCGGAAAGTTGCATAGATTCTCCCGGTGACCTACGACATCATGCTCGTTCGGGTGCAGCCGGGCCTGACACTTCAGGAAACGCTTGACCGCCTCAACGCTGGCTTCGATCCCGATGCCGACCTGCCGCTGCTCCGACTTACCGACGCGCAACGGAGCGAATGATGGAGCTGGCCTATCGCATCGCTCGCATCGTCGAGGACGAGAGCGGCTTGACCGGCCATGACTTCGAGGTGGGGCAGCCCACCCGAACCGGTGACCCCGTCAAAGCCGCCGTCCGGCTGAGTGGCGTCTCCGATTGGGCCCAGCATCACCTGAGCTAGCGGATCACCCGGTGGACTTCAGAGAAAGGTACCTGCGACGTGGAGCCCGGCCAGGGCTGATTGTACGCCTCCCGGCCGAAAGCAGGCGGTCTGCCACCGTGCCGTCCGGGCCGCATCCGTCTGCGCAGGTGGTTCCGGATCTCCCGGGAGGGGGCCGGTCCGGCGGCGCCGCCCAGCAGCAAGGCGGGGCGCGGTGTGCCGGTCATCTGGCCTCCTTCATACCGTGCGGGAACAGGATCACCTTGCCGGTCTCGAACGCCGCCTGTGCCTGAAACGCCTCGGCAACGCGTTCCAGCGGCAGCCGATGCGTGATGTAGCAGTCCAGTTGGGCGCGGACGGATTCGATGAGGGTCAGCAGCCGGCGGGCGTCGTTGCGGTTGATGTCCAGGGTGCCCAGCAGGGTCACTCCACGCTGGACCAGGTCTTCGTCCACGCTGAGGTCCAGGCGGCCGGGCTCGGCGAGGAAGGCCACCTTGCCGAGGCGGGCCACCGAGTCCACGGCGAGCCGGTGGTAGACGCTCTGACCCGAACACTCGATGACGTGGTCCGCTCCGCGGCCCTCCGTGGCCTCCATCACCTCGTCCACGGAGGCGCCGACCACGCGGTCGCATCCAAGTTTCGGGGCGAGTCCGGCCCGGTAGGGGCTACGGACGGCGGCGATCACGCGCGCTCCGCGTGCCTTGGCGTTGATGACACCGCCGAGACCGACCGCCCCTAGGCCAGTGATCAGGACGGTGCTGCCGGCCGTGACGCCCAGACGCTCCATGGCACCGAAGGTGGGGCCGAGGCCACAGCAGGCCATGGCGGCGTGTTCGTAGGACAGGCCGTCGGGGATGGGCTCCAGCATCCAGGCGGGCTTCACGGCGTACTGCGCGAAGCCGCACTCCCCGGACTCGCTGCCGCACACCTCCAGCGGGTCCTCCGTCCGAGCGCAGTGCGAGTAGTAGCCACGGTGGCACGGCTCGCAGCGTCCGCAGGGGTAGCCGCACAGGGCCACTACCCGGTCCCCCGCCTGTACCGGGGCCCCGGGCGGTGCCTGCACCACTTCGCCGGCCATCTCGTGTCCGAGGGAGTCGGGCCGGTTGCGCTCCAGGTAGATCCCTTCGGTGTAGGCGACGTACTCGTTGCACATGGGGGCTGCCATGACACGGAGCAGCACGTAGTCCCGGTCGATGCGCGGCATGGGTTTGACGGTGAGGGTGGCCTGGCGTGGGCCGGTGATCCGTACGGTGTTCATCAGGTCAGGCATCGGCGCCGTCCCCTGCTGCGAGGTAGGTGCCGTTGGCTCCTGAGCGGGCCACGTCGAGTGTGACGCAGTGGAAGGAGCCGCCGAAGCTGTAGACATGGCGGAAGTCGACAGGCAGGCAGCGGAAGCCCCACTGGGTGAGGGCCTTGATGAGTGGTTCCTCGTGGCTTTCGACCACCACGGTGTCCGGGCTGATGGAGAGCACGTTCATGCTCACCCAGGGGCTGCAGAAGTACATGGGCCAGTCGGAGGGCAGGGTGGGGCCGGGCGCGGGCAGGATGTCCCATCCCTCGAACAGCGGGTTGTGCACGTAGCGGTCGGGGTTGACCAGGAGCTTGCCGGGGGCGAGCGGTGCGAGGGTGGCATCGATGTGCATCGCGTGCGGGTCGTTGACCTCGATCTCGTGGACCCGGAACCGGTTGCCGAGGGCGCGGCGTACCCATTCGATGCCGAACGCATTCGTGACGTGGCTGCGCTGGACGACCAGGTCTCGGCCGAAGCGCATGAAGTCGGCGGCGTCGAAGACCGGCTCGAACTCGGTGACTGCCCAGCCGCCGGGACCGTCGGTGGGCTGGTCACGGTACAGCTCGTCGGTCAACTGCGGCCGGGGGCCGGGGAGCCACTGGGCGCCACGCTGGAAGTAGTCCTTGATCAGCCCGCGGAAGGCATCCGTTTCGAAGTACCGGCACCGCCATGACATCGGTGCCTCGATGATGGCGTCGCCGACCACCATGAGGCAGTCCCGCGGCATGCCCGCGTACAGGCCGCCCGACGTGGACCAGTTGGGCGTCGCGAACGGCTGCCCGTGTGGGGCGTCCTCCGGGCGGCGTACGCGGATACCCTCACGGGCGAGGACCTCGCACAGGTTGTCCAGTTCCTCCTGGGCCGCTTTCAGGTGTTCGTGCGGGAAGGCAGAACCGCCCTGTGTACTGAAGGCGTCCCATGTGCTCTGGGGCATCGTGTCCGTCATGGAGGACTGCCAGGTGGGAAAAACGGCACCATCCAGACGGCCCACGACCACCTCTTCGAGTGGGTCCCACTCGGTGAAGGAGTGCACCGGATTGGTTTCGGGGCGGCGGGAGTCAGCGGAACGGCCGGTCGCAACGTTATGAAGCATGTATCCACCTTGTGGAGGTCGGGTGAACTGGGATGGATGGCCGGTCTCGCGGTCGACGGGTCAGACCCCGCTGGCCAGGCCGCCCGCGCTTTCGCCGCCGTCGATGACGAAGCTCTGCCCTGTGACGAACGCGGCTTCCGGGGAGGCCAGATAGGAGACGAGCGCGGCGATTTCCTGCGGGGCCCCGAGACGGCGCAGGGGGATGTCCGACGCGCACTCGCTGAGCATGGCCTCGGTGTACTCGGCGTGTTGCATGGGGGTCAGGACGTAGCCCGGGCAGACCGCGTTGACCCGGATGCGCGGGGCGAGTTCCAGTGCCATGGTCTTGGTCAGTTCGATCAGGCCGGCCTTGGTCACGTTGTAGGCGGCGTAATGGGGCATGCCGACCATGCCGCTGACCGACGCGGTGTGGACGATGACGCCGCCGGTTCGGCTCATGAGGCGTGCCGCGTGCTGGGCGACCAGGAAGGCGCCGGTGAGGTTGACGGCCAGTGTCCGGTTCCAGTTGTCGAGCGTGGTATCGAGGAAGCGCTGACGGATGCTGATGCCGGCGTTGTTGCACAGCACGTCGAGCCCACCCCAGTCCTTGTCGATCCGGGAGAAGGCATCCTCCACAGCCGCGGGGTCCGCGACATCCGCTGCGAGCAACAGGCCACCGGCACCGTCGCGTCCTGCGGGTGAACGCTCCAGGGCCTCGGGGTCCCGGTCGAGGACGGCGACGCGAGCGCCCTGCCGGAGGAACGCGGCCGCGATCGCCTCGCCGATACCGGATGCCCCGCCCGTGACGAGCACCCTTCTGGGCTCTTCACATGTCGTCGTCATCAGTCGAACCAGTTGGTGGCCGCGAGCTGGTCCCGTTCCGATGGCAGCGGCAGCGCCTGGGTTTGGCGCACGCCCTCACGGTCCGCCAGTCCCTCGGCCTCCACGCGGGCCTGTGCCTGCTTGGACGCCGCCGGGTCGGGCTCGGCGCCCCAGGCCGTGGCGCCGGGTATCCGCCGGCACCTGTCGATCAGGTACAGGGCATCGCCGCAGCCCGGGTCCAGGATGGTGCGTGGTTCCACGCCGGCGTCGGCCAGCAGCGTCTCGGTCATCGGCATGCCGTCGTAGCGGGCTGTCTCGCAGCTACCCACGCCGACATCACGTCCGTTACGCGTACTGAGAGCCGAGCCGCGGCGGAGGGCTTGGCCCGCCTGCCCGGCAGTGGTGGCGCAGCCGCCGACCAGGAACGTGTACCAACTGCGGAACTCGGCGTACGCACGCGCCTTGGAACAGAGGGTGACGTGCTCGCCGTCGACCGTCATCACGCCCTCGTTGGCCAGATATAGCAGGAAGCCGGTGAGACGTTGCGCAAACTTCCGCTCCACGTCGGGCAACCGTGCGGGAGGCAGGGAGAAGCCCGGGACGTTGGTGGTCATCGATGGCGCTCCTCAGGTGGAGGGGTCGTTGTCGTGGTTGAAATTCCTGGTGCGCAGCGCCTGATAGAGCCGACGGCCCGTGGAGGGCGGGGAGAAGAAGAACCGGGTCTCCTCCCGGCGCCCGAGCAGGCCGTGCCGGACAAAGTCCGAGGCGGTGCGCCGCCAGTAGGGGGGACCGAGGCGTACGAGGAGCGCCAGGTATTCGCTCAGGCTCTGCGCGGGGCCGAACCAGTGGTTGACCGAGACGGAGGCGGTGCGTGCCCGGATGTCGTGCCACCAGCCGCGTGGTATGTACACGATGTCGCCGGGACCGACGGTGCCGCTGTAGAAGGAGACGTGGGACAGCAGGGGGAAACGCGCCACATCCGGATGGACCACGTCCACCTGACTGTTGACCAGGTTGTCGTAGAAGGGGTAGGCGGCCTTGCTGTCCTTCCATGACAGCAAGGTCACCGTCTTGTGGCCCGACACCTGGCAGAAGAGGTTGTCCTTCAAGTCGGAGTGCAGCATGGACCGGGTCCCCCGGGAGCCGATCCACACCCGGGTGTCACTGCCTTGCTCCTGGCGGGATCCGAGCAGGCCGGCGAAGTCACAGTCGCGTGTGTCGAAGAACTCCGCCGCCCGCTGGTACGCCAGGTAGCACGGGGATGTCCCGTCGGCCGACGTCATCGCGTCGATGAACCGGTGCAGAGGCAGCGTGCGCTCGTAAGCATGCTGGTCCCGGGGGTACAGCACTCCGTCCCCAGGCAGATCCATCAGTGCCGTCACCTCCCGCTCACCGTGAGAGCGGCGTAGGGCTTCGGGCTGCCAGGTTCGCCGCGCGGGCCAGCTGTCGGTCAGATGGTGAAACAGGAGCGGGACCTCGCGTTGTCCGACGGCTCGCCGCAGGCCCTGAGCGCTGTCGTCGGCCGCCAGAGGCAGGGACCGGACGTCCAGCCCGGCCTGGCGCAGGGTCTGCGCGGGATCGGTGTATCCGTCGCCGGTCAATTCGGTCTGTCCGATCTCGGTGCTTACTGCCGGTGTGGTGAAGTTGGTAGTGGTTCTCGTCACAGTGCGTTCTCCTGCCAGTACTCTGGTGACTGCCGTTCTGGCACGGTGCCGGAGCAGACCAGGGCGGGTCTGTCTTCGAGTTCGAGGCCGCCCCGGTCTTGTCGATGGCACGTTCCGGGGTGCGGTATCGCAGTGATGGGCCATCAATGCTGACGACGTTGACGTGGACTCCGTGGGGGAAACGGCCCTTGTGGCGGAGGTTGATGACGCGGCCGAGGTAATCGAGCAGCGCCACGCTTTCGTCGGTGCGCTCGGGTGGGAAAAGGAGTTCTTCCCAGGCGGGTGAGCCGCGGCCGCAGATGAATACGAGGTGGGGCTCGCCGGTGAAGACGAGGTGGCCGGTCCACATCTCTTGGCGGGGTCGCCCGCCGGCCACGGGGCGTGAGAAGGCGGCGGAATGTCCAGCTTGACGCTTTCCGGCCGGCCGTATCGGTGCACGTCCGGTGCGGCGGTGCGGTTCTGCGGGGACGGCGCGCGGGGCCCCATGCCGACGCGTATCCGCCCTGGTTCCTCTCCGGCGCTCAATCGGACGCGGCGCGAATGCCCGGAAGGCAATTCCGTGAGGAGGCTCCATGGATTCCCGGTACGGAGAAAGAGGGAGTGCCCGGCCCTCAGCAACCCGTTGCCGCAGGAGAGTGCCTCGCTGCCGACGTGCTCGAATATCCGGAAGGTGAAGACGTCTTCTTCGGATGTCGGAGCCAGGAAGAGGACATTGTCCGATCCCCCGATTGCGAAATAGTCGCCGAGGGCCCAGCGAGCGAACTCTGACCGGGCTCTGTCCTTCTCCAAGTCGGCGAACCGGTCATCGGTCAGCCTGGGCAGCTTCGGCAGCCCGGCGGACGCCAGCGCCGCCGTCCCACCCCGGCACCAGGCCCGCCGCCAGCGTTCCCCCGACCGCTCGCTCACCCACAGTCCCTTCGCGATCGCCGCGTTCTTCCCACCCCGCGCGAACTGCTCGCCGACCTCGAACAGGATCCGTTCACGGGATCCGTTCACGCGCTTGCTGCCTTTCGGCGGTCAGCCCGCCACCCTGCGCAGACCGCATACCACCGGCCTACCGCAGGGATCACCACCCGTCACCCTCCCCGACAACACTCCGAGGAAATTAGTAGAACTGCGAATGATCGCCACGTAGGAGATCGACAGCGAGGTCGTCCGTCGGGAGGCACCAGCACCCACCGCACGGGGGCACCATATGGCCGCGATCTGGGCCGGCATCGACGCAGGCAAGACCCACCATCACCGCGTCGCGATCAACGAGAGTGGCCGACGGCCGAGCCGCCCTGGCCATCGCGATCCTCCTCAACCGCGACCAGCCAGTGCACTGCATCTCCGGTCCACCGGTCGGGCCGTTCACCGCGCGTCCGAGAGCTACCGCGGAGAGCCGGGGACGCTGGGGACGCTCGCGCTGATGGTGGTGCTGGGACAAGAGGGAAGCCGACGCCGAGCTGACGCGGATGCCTCCCGGGGGGCCACCGCCCCACGGTGCGACTGGTTCCCGACCGGCAACCGGTATCCGACGCCTCTCCACTGGCGACGCACCGAAGAAGAAATTTCCGCCGTCATCGGGCCCTGGTGACGACTGCGTTGAGGGCACCGCCCACTACACATCGCCCCCAGGACCGCAGGCCGCAAGCCGCGCCGGCTCAGGATGACGGCCGCAAGCGCCACCTCGACTGCGACACCCTGGGCCTGCTGCTGACCGTGCTGATCACCGCCGCGAGCGTGTCCGGTGCCGCGGCCGACGGCCACCACCTGCTCACCCGCATCGCCGATGCCCAACCGCAGATGCCCAGCCGCAGATACGCAAGACGTGGGTGGACGCCGGCTACCGGACCGCCGCCATCGAGGCCGCCCTCAACTTGCGCGGACCTGACCCGGGATCGAACACGCCTCACAGAGGGCAACGTTCGTCAGGGCACGTGAGGCACCCGGAACCTGCGCCGGTACTCCGTCGGCGTCGTGTTCAGACGGCGGCGGAAGGCCCGTACGAGGGTGTCGGTCGTTCCGAAGCCGCAGAGGGATGCGATGCGGTCGAGCGTGGCGTCGGAGGACTCCAGCTCGTGGCGGGCCTTCTCGACGCGCACCGATTCGACGTACGCGTGCGGGGTCGTGCCCAGTTCGTTCTTGAACAGGCGGGTCAGATGTCGGTCACTGACATGGGCGTACGCGGCGAGGTCCTCGATGGTGAGCGGCTCGGAGATGTGCCGCAGGATGTGGTGGCGCAGCTCCTCGATGCGCCGGGTGGTGGAGACTTGCTCCAGCGGGACGCTGAACTGGCTCTGGCCGCTGGAGCGTTTGAGGTACATCACCAGTTGGCGGGCCACGCGCAGCGCGACGGCCTCGCCGAGGTCGTCGGCGATCAGGGCGAGGGAGAGGTCGAGACAGGCGCTGATCCCGGCGCCGGTCCACACATTGCCCTCGCGGATGAAGATCGGGTCGGCGTCGACCTCCACCTCCGGGTGGTCGGAGGCCAGTTGGGGTGCGGTCGACCAGTGCGTGGTGGCCCGCTTGCCGTCGAGCAGCCCGGCGGCGGCGAGCAGATGCGCCCCGACGCACACCGAGGTGATCCGGCGCGTCCGCGCCGCGAGCACCTTCACCCAATCGACCAGTGCGGGATCGACGAGGGGGTGGACGCGCCCGTCGTCGTCGATCTCCACGGCCCCCGGCACGATGAGGGTGTTGATGCTGCGCTCGGCAGCCTCATCGAAGGTGAGGTCGGGCAGGACACGAACACCGGCGCCGGTGGTGACCGGGTCCATGGTCCCGGCGGCGAGGACCACGTGGTAGCCGGCCGCGTCCGCCGTTTCCCGGCGGGCCAGCGCGAACACCTCCGGCGGCCCGGTGATGTCGAGCAGGTCCACGCCCTCGAAGATCACAATCACGACGAGCCGTTTCGCGGTTTCCGTCACGCTTCCCCCTGGTGTCGCTGCCGCTGGGCCACCCGACCGTAGGTCGGTTTCTGCATGTTAGACGTCATTGTTGACACCGCTGCGGACTCATAGCGTTGTGGACACGGCCTCCCGGACCGACAAGGTCCGACGTCGGGCTGTGATCTCTTCTACGCGATGCAAAGGCGGTACACCCATGTCCAGGACCACGCTGCGCGAGCTGAACGGCTTCGTCCAGGCGCCCGCGAAGCTGGCCGAGTCGACGCTCATCCTGATCGACTTCCAGAACACCTACACCCAGGGCGTGATGGAGCTCGACGGCTGGGAACAGTCCCTCGACGCCGCCGCGCAGCTGCTTGCCCGGGCCCGCGCTGCCGGCACGAAGATCGTGCATGTCATCAACGACGGCGGGGAGGGAACTCCGTACGACATCCGGGCGGAGATCGGCCAGATCCACCCGGAGGTCGCCCCTCTCGAGGGGGAGCCGGTCGTCGTCAAGCAGGTCCCGAACGCGTTCGTCGGCACCGACCTGGCGAGTCACATCAAGGAGGGCCAGGACGTCGTCATCGCGGGGTGGATGACCCACATGTGTGTCGCGTTCACGGCGCAGGGCGCGTTCCTGAACGGCAACCGCCCCACGGTCGCCGCCGACGCCACCGCCACCCGCTCACTGCCCGTCGCGGGCACCGACGTCCCCGCCGACCAGGTGCACCAGGGCGCTCTCGCCACCATCGCCGACCTGTACGGGGTCGTCACCGCCTCCCAGAAAGAGATCGTCTGATGAAGCCGCCGCGTTCGCTTGTCGCCCTGGGTGCCGCCGCCCTTCTCGCGGCCACCGTGACGGCCTGTGGCGGAGACACCGACGCCGCCGCCCGCACCGACCAGAACGACAAGAAGCCGTCACCGTCCTCCGAGCAGAACGTCGCGAAGGACACCACGACGCTGCGCCAGATCATGAAGCTCGACGAGACGCCGGCGAAGCTGTCCAACGCCACGCTGGTCCTCGTCGACTACCAGAACGTCTACACCGGCGGCCCGATGGAACTCGACGGCTGGCGTGAGTCGGTGGACAACACCAAGAACCTGCTGGAACGGGCCCGCAAGGCTCACACGCCGGTCATCCACATCGTCGAGAAGGGCTACGACCTCAAGTCGAAGGCCGGACAGATCATTCCGGAACTCAAGCCGGCCAAGGGTGAAAGCGTTGTCGAAAAGGCCGTCCCCAACGGCTTCCACGACACGAACCTCAACGCGGAGCTCAAGAAGACCGGCCGCGAGAACGTCATCATCGCCGGTTTCATGACCCACATGTGCACCCTGTTCACCACCGAGGGAGCCGTCTACAACGGTTACCACCCGACCGTGGTGGGCGACGCCTCCGCGACCCGGCCGCTGCCGGTCAAGGGCAACCCCAACGGTATCCCCGCCAAGCAGGTCCACGAGTCCGCGCTTGCCACGATCCAGGACCGCTTCGGCGTCGTGGTCCCCCAGCAGCGCGATATCAAGTAGCGCTCCCGCCGCCTGGCTTCGGCGGGGGAAGGAACTGGAGCTCCTTCCCCCGCCGATGGGCGCGACAACCGCGCCCCCACACCCTCCGTGATCGCCCCCTACCTGGCGAACAAGGTGCCGAACCTGCCCGACGCCGATCGGACGGTCCTCCTGGGCACGCCCTATTCGGGAATGATCGCTACTGCGTCGATCTCGACGAGCGCGCCCGGGCGGGCGTGCCCTGCGGTGGAAACGACCGTGATGGCTGTGCGTTGGTCGCCCCACGCTGACCGTGCCGCTGCGTAGCCCACCTGTGCGTCGGCCCCGTTGACGAGGTAGATGTTGAGTTTGGCAACGTGCTCGGGACCGGTGCCCGCCGCAGCAAGGACAGTCAGCACGTTACGCATCGCCTGAGTGGTCTGTGCCTCCATGCCGTCGAGCAGGTTTCCCGTGCGGTCGGTGCCGAGTTGGCCACCGACGTGGAGCGTGCGAGCGGCTGGGGTGATCACGCCCTGGGTGAAGGCAGGGTTGTGGTGGAGTCCGTCAGGGTCGAGGTGTGTCGTCCTCGCGGTCATCAGTCCCTCCCGGGAGGTGCCCGGTTTTGTGTGCAGGTAGAGGTCGCGCAGCAGGCAGACCTCGGACAGGTGGTGGATCAGCTCGCGGTGGATGTGCAGGACCAGGTCGGCCATGGGCATCTCGGGGAAGGGCTCCTTCTCGCCGACCGGGACCCGGAGCCCGGCGTCGCCGAGGCCGCGCACCCCGGCCAGCCAGACGTCGAGCTGGGCCTCCAGCTGGTCGAGTGCGGTGGCCGCGCTGTCGGCGTACTCCCAGGTCTCGTACGACGCCGCCGGCGCGCCGAAGTGGGCCGCGTTGCGCGCGGCGAGCACGCCGGTGATGACGTGACCGAGCCGCCAGGCGATCGTGGTGAAGGCCGCGGGGACCGGCGGGGGGGGAGGCATAGTCCATCGTGAAGTCCCCGGCACCCAGCTCGATCGGTGCCGTGGAGCTGCCGCGCGGCCGCACGCTCCAGGCGTTGGGTACCAGTGACCAGAAGTACTCGTTGTCGGTGAGACCCGCCAGTCGGGCTCGGAGCTGGTGGTTCCAGTGGAACTCAAGCTGCTCGCGCAGCGTCCGGTTCAGGTCGAGTTCGGTTCTTTCCATGGATGTCACCCTGGCACCTATGGAGGACAGGATGAGTCCGCTATTTCTGGCAGGGTGAGCGGCATGGACGTTGTGAGCGGTGACGAGCGGGGAACGACGGAGCAGGGACGGTCCGCACTGATCCATGTCAGAAGATCCGCACCCGACTGCCTACCGGGCGAAGGTGCCCATGCGCGCCCCCGGAGGTCTGCGCCAAGTGGGGCGCGGTGTGGTTGGTCATACCGTCCGTGGTCGCCATGGCCACAACGACCGGCAAGCGTTGTGTGCGATCTTGTTCGTCTTGCACACCGGTATCCAACAGGGGTAACCACCCCCGAAGTTGGGCGTCGGCTCGGGTATGACCTGCTGGCGGCGCCTGGAGGCGTGCCCTGCGTCCCGTCGCCCTGAGGCCGCGCCCTCGACGGCGGGATCAGCGGCTCCGCGATCTCCCACTACCCGTCCGGAACGATCCAACTCCATGTTCCCCGCCCCATACCGGGGGCAACGACCGCCTCACCACATGGCACATGGTCTTGTTGCTCAAGCGGTGTGGTGAGGGCTGGTCCATGTGGTGACGGCCGAGGCCGTGACTTCCGGTTCTGTGTCCGCGTCAGCAGCATGAGCGACGTATCCGTCGGGACGGATCAGTGCCGCGGCAAGACCGGACCAGGCCCCCGGCCGGGGCCGGGCGGAAGTCACGTGGACGCGTGGTCCGGCAAGCGTGGAAAACTCCGCAGCCGAGGTGAAGTCGGCCAGCAGATACCGGTCGGGGCGCAGCGTGCGCAGCAGTGAGCCCTCCCGCACAGCCAGATCGGGTGCTCTGGTGCCGGTCAGCGGGTGACTGGTGGCTTCGGCGTGCTCAGCGGTGCCGTAGGCCACGGCCAGACCCGAGAGCCAGCCCGCCAGGTGCTCACGGGCGGGCGTGTCCTGTGCCAGGAGGCCGCAGAACATCGCGCGCAGTGCTTCGCCGCCGTGGGTGAAGGTGTGCATCAGGGCGCCCTGGGCGAGGGTGTCGGTGGCGAGCCGTTCGGCCACGGGCCGGCGTTCGCCGGTGTAGCTGTGGGCGCCGTCGACCAGTGAGGGGCGGGCCCAGCCCTGGAGTTCGGCGGCCAGTTTCCAGGCCAGGTTGGCGGCGTCCTGGAGGCCGACGTTGAGGCCCTGTCCACCGGCCGGCAAATGGACGTGGGCTGCGTCACCGGCCAGCAGGATCCGGCCGGTCCGGTATCGGTCGGCGTGCCGGTTGTCGTCGGTGGTGCGCGACAGCCAGTGCGCGTGACGGATGTCGGGCCAATGGCCGGTGATCCGGCGGATGGTGTCCCGCAGGGCAGGGAGGGTGAGCGGTTGTCTGTGCCGGTCACGGGCTTGCTGGGGTGTCAGCTGTGTGTCGGTGGCCTCGACGCCGAAGACGCGGTTGAGGCCGTCCGGTATCGGCAGCACGCTGAGCAGGCCGGTCTGCCGGTTCCAGTAGTGGGTTGCGGTGGCCTGGGGTTCGGCCAGGACCACGTCGGCGACGAACGGGACCGCACTGGGCGCGGAGCCCGGGAAGGTGATGCCCGCCTGGCGGCGCACGAGGCTATGGGCGCCGTCCGCGCCGATCAGGTACCGGGCTTCATGCGCCGTGCCGCCCGCGTTCACCCGTACCGCCGTGGTGTCCTGCTCGAGAGCGGTCACCGGCGTGCTGTGGTGGACGCGCACGCCGCGGTGGTCGAGGTGGTCGGCGAGCACCTGTTCCGTGCGGGTCTGCGGCACCATCAGCACGAACGGGTAAGGGGTGTCGAGGTGGGAGTAGTCGAGCGTCTGCGGCAGCGCGGCGAAGTGCGCATGCGGCAGGGGCGTTCCGTAGGACCGCAGGATGTCGGCGATCCGCTGTCCGCCGGTGGCGCGCAGCACGGTGAGCACCTCCAGGGTGCGCGGATGCACGGTGATCGCTTTCGCATCGCGGCTCGGTCCGGCGCCGCGCTCGAACACCTCCACCGGCACGCCGGCCGCGTCCAGCAGCGCGGCCGTCAGCAGTCCGACCGGACCAGCCCCGGCGACGATCACCTGCGGCACCGGTCAGCTCACCGCTCGCGGGGACGCAGCAGGGCCACGCCGGTGATCAGACCCGCCGTGGACACCATGTGCGTCCGCACCGCCCGCCGGTTGGGTACCTGCCGGCCGGTGACCACTCCAGCACTCCACATGGCCAGGCAGTGGCCGGCGCAGACCACCGCCATGGCCCGCCACAGGGCCGGGTCTCTGTCCGGTCCTGCCAGCACCCCGGTGACCAGCGCGCCCAGGGCCGCCGTGGTGATGAGCGCCTCGCGGGCCATGTGGTACTGGACATGGCCCGCACCCAGCCGGGCCTGCGGCACCTGGTAGGTGTCGTCCCACACGTGTTCGGCAGTGTGCCGCACCGACACCCCCGCGGCGGCCACGCCGGCGAGAGTCACTACTGTTCCGATCCGCTCACGTACCGTCCTCGTCATCACTGCCCTGTCCCTCCGTGCCGGATGTGACGTGCCCTCCGCCGTCCTGGCCGGCGCCGCGCCGGATGCCGCCCGTTCCGCCTTGCGCGCGCCCGCCTCGCGAGGAGGTATCCCCTGTCCGGGGTGCGCCACCGCTTCGGTACCCAGCTATACCCCGGCAGCATCGTCACGGACCGTACATCGCAGTCTTGGTCCAGGTTCGGTTCGGCAGGCCGATGACAGCCCGATATAGGACGTGATCGCGACGCTGTTCTTCTCCTGTCGTTCGGTCGGCACCCGGAACAGCAACTCCGCTCCACGGAGGTCGAACCCCGCGTCCGGCGAGGTCCTCGGATCCGTGGTCCGGTCAGGCCTGGCAGATCTCCTCGGGGAAGACCTGGCGCATCGTGTAAGAGAAGCTGCCCTGCCCACGGTCAGTAGGGAAAACGGACTCGGGATGCGGACAGCCCCCGACTGATCATCCGGCGAGAGGTGCGGATGAGCCTGCATGGCTGCCTATTTGCGCGTGGCGGGCCCCGCAGCACCGTTTTGTCGCGATGCTGGACGACGTGAACGCATCCCCACCGCCTTGTGATCCGTCCGTTGGCGTACCGACGATTGGGGTGGAAGAGGAGTTCTTCCTCGTCGACCCGCACACCCGCTTACTCGTCCCGGCCGGGCCGGCGGTCGCCGAGCGCGCCGCCGAAGAAGTGGGTGATCTGGTGACGAAGGAATTCGCCCTGTGCCAGGTCGAAGGGCGCACGTCGCCGTGCCGGTCTGCGGGTGAGCTGCGCGGGGATCTGGAGCGGGTGCGCGGAGCGCTGGTCGCGGCGGCCCGTGCCGAGGGGGCTGGTCTGTGTGCGTCGGGTACGGCGGTGATCCAGGAGGCGGGGCCGGTGCTGGTGGCCGACCATCCGCGCTACCAGGCGGGACAGACGCAGTACCGGAGCATGATGGACGACTTCGCCATCAGCGCCCTCCATGTCCACGTCCACCTGCCCGACCGCGAGCTCGCGGTCCTGACAGCCAACCACCTGCGGCCCTGGCTGCCGCTGCTCATCGCGCTGAGCGCCAACTCGCCGTTCGACCGCGGCCGTGATACCGGCTACGCCAGCTGGCGGTCGGTCATCCGCAGCCGTTTCCCCTGCCTGGGTCCCCCGCCCTATGCGGCGTCGTTGCAGGAGCACGAGCGGCTGGCCGTGACCATCGCGGATACCGAGGCGATGCTGGATGCGGGCACGCCGTTCTGGGACCTGCGGCCCAACCCGCGGTTGCCCACTCTGGAGATCCGCGCCATGGACGTACTGCAGGATCTCGACGACACCGTCGCAGTTGCCGTTCTGCTGCGCGCGCTCACCGTCACCGCCGCCGCCCGGGCGCAGTGCGGTGACCCGGGACCTGTCTGGGAGGGGGAGGTGCTGCGGGCCGCGTGCTGGCGGGCCGCCCGCGACGGGTGGAGCGACAAGGGCTTCGATCCGGTCACCGGCGGTTACCGGCCCGTGGCAGCCCTGGCCGAGGAGTTGTTGGCTTTCCTGCGGCCGGCGTTGGAGGACGCCGGGGATCTGGACGAGGTCGTGGCTCTGTTCGATCGGCTCTCCAGCCTCGGTGACGGAGCCGCCCGGCAGCGGGCCTGGGCGGCGGACGGGGCCGGGCCGCAGGCGGTGGTGGACCGGCTCGTGCTGGCCACCGCCCGCGGGCGTGGTGCCCGGGGTGCGGTCAGCGGGCGGTGAGCGTGGTGCCCGAGGCGCGGGTCAGCGGGCGGTGAGCGTGGTGCCCGAGGCACGGGTCAGCGGGCGGTGAGCGTGGTGCCCGAGGCACGGGTCAGCGGGCGGTGAGCGTTGTCACCAGGACGTCGCGGTGGCCGGGCCGGCCGGTGTCCTGCGGGCGGACCGGCGAGACGGCGTGCCAGGTCGCCCGGTCGTCGCTCAGCAGCAGGGTGCCGGGTTGGCTGAGCGTGGTGGCCGCGATCTCGTGGCCGTCCGCGTCATAGACCGTGCTGCGGCCGCCGGTCACGTTCTCACGGCAGATCAGCAGCGAGGACACCAGGTCGACGCCATCCTTGTGCCGGCCTTCAGGGGTGGGCTGCGCCAGGTTGTCCGCCTGCGCGATCACCCGGAAGGGGTGGACTCTGACGATCCACTCAGCGGTATCGTCCATCCCCCAGGCAACGTCACCGAGCAACCGGATCAGCGCGTACAGCACCGGTTCTGCCCGGAACGCCTCGGTAAGCGGCTCGAAACGACGTTCGACGCCCACATATAGGGGGTTGCTGTCCTCGGGCTGTACGAACGCCTGGTGACCCAGCGGCGCGACCTCCCCACCCCGGGACAGCAGGAACTGACCGTAACGCCGGAGGCGACGCGTACCTTTCTCGGCTGCGTACGGATCCGTCACCAGGTCTTCCCAGTGTGCGGCGAACCGCTCCCATACGGAGGAACCGGCGCTCACACATTGCGAGGCCGCAGCCGGGGGCATCAGGTGCCAGCCACGGCCGGCGACAGCTTCGCGCGCTGCCTGGACCAGGGTTGTCGCGTCGCCCGCGGCCGGGCTGCCCCCGTTGTCCTGGGCCGCCCCGTCCCGGTCGGCCTGCGCAATACCGTGGTCATCGTCCATGCGTTCATGCTCCTACTCACCGCCGTCCGCGGCATCCGCAGCGCCGTATGGGGGCGCCGGGGCATGTCGGCTGTCTGAGTACACATGCCGCCGATGTGAAGCGGCTGATCCGGTGCCGCCACTGGCTCCCGCCACCGGCTCCCGCCGCAGCGGCGCCCGGGGCCGAACAGCTGCCGCACCACGCATTCGCCACAGCTGCGGACATACGGGATCGCGGCAGGGAGACTCGGGGCGCCGGGCCGGCCGCCGGCCCAGGCCCAGGCCCAGGCCCGCCACGCTGAAAACACGCCCGGAAGCTGCCGGCGGGTTACTTGCCACCTGGTTCGCCGCTCGTCAACCGCGCCCCATGCCCTGCTCCAGGAAAGCACGGGCGGAGTTCGCGTACCGGTTCGCGGGTTCACGGTCTTCTCGCTGAACCGAAGACCCCAGCGAGGTGAGGAGGGGCGGGGCCGTTGAGCGAGGGCTTCTGCACACCACCGCGCGCGCCGAGCACCGCCCCCACCGCCGCGAGATCCGTACCCCCACTCCCGCCGACCATCGAACTGGCTGCTGCCCGCGCCCGTGATCGGGCCAACTTCCAGCCCGTCAGCTGCATCACGCCGCGTCCGGCTGGGGGCCGGGTCGGGCCGGCTCTCGGGAGGAACACGCGTTCGCCGATGATGTGCGGCGGCCTGGCCGCGCAACACGATCCAGCACCTGAAAGGGTGATCTCCTGCACCACAGCCGGGTCACTAAACATGTCCGACGCGACCAGGCCGTGATGATCGGATCCGGAGGCGCCGGCTCGGAACGAAACAGGTGTCGCGTGATCATCACCATCGTCGTTGCGGCCCTGGCCCTGGTCACCGGGCTGATCGCCCACTGGGTGCTGCGCGGTCGCTTGGAGGAGACAGAGACCCCCTCCCTGACGATTCGAGACTTTGTTCTGCCCCTGCAGACCCTGACCGTCTTCGTCCTCGCCTTCGTACTGGTGACCGCTTCCACGTCCAATGGCAAAGCGGACGAGGCGGCCCGAAAAGAGGCCGGCGTGGTGGACCACATTTTCGAAGTCGCCGATTACGCCCCCGCTTCGCAGCGCCAGCGGTTGCAGGCCGATGTCGTCTGCTATGCCCGCGCCGTACGCGCCTATGAATGGCCAGCCATGGCCGACGGTCGCGGCGCGCAGCAACCCAGCACTTGGACCACTGACTTCCGTGCCGCCCTCAAGCAGATGGGCACTGAGGCCTCCGCATTCAACATGCTGGTCGCCGCCGACAAGGAACGCTCGGAAGCCCGCCAGACCCGCATTGCCGAGTCCACTCCGGCCATCCCCAGCGCCGTGTACTGGCTCACCCTCGCCGCGCTGGCCTTCCTCGTGGTCGCCCTGGCTCTGTGCCTCCCACGCAAGAACACCCTGCTCGTCACCAGCGGCCTCATCGTCCTCACCGCCCTGCTCACGACTGTCCTGCTCGTCATCCGTGACGTGGAGCGGCCCTTCAACGGCGCCATCCAGATCTCTCCCTCCGCCATCAACGGCGTCGCCGACGACATCACCGACGACTACACCACCGCCTACGGCAACGGCCGCCTGCC
The DNA here is from genome assembly GCF_053591415.1 of Streptomyces sp. NPDC003032. Lineage (NCBI taxonomy): Bacteria > Bacillati > Actinomycetota > Actinomycetes > Kitasatosporales > Streptomycetaceae > Streptomyces > Streptomyces sp. NPDC003032. The sequence goes on from NZ_JBSFTT010000039.1 coordinate 58,750, forward strand.
CTGTACCGACAGGGGCGCCAAAAGCAACGCCGCGAGTTGAACAACGGCGCATGTACGGCATCGCGCCGTGCAGCCCCCGGTTCCGTGTCTGCCATACGTGGGGAGCTTGCGGGTTGGCTGGGCCGGGCCCGACCGCATGGCTGCTGCAAGCCCGCCTGGTCGGCCTGGACGGCGTGGTGGAGGCCGTCGCCCCTCTGGCGGCAGTCGCGGAGGATCTTCCAGTTCTTCATACGGGCGAAGGTGTGCTCGACGTGTGCCCTGACCCGGCGGTGTTCGGCGTTGTCCTCCTCCCGCCCGCGCAGGAGAGGTCGTCCGCCCCTTCCGCGGTCGGGACGGGACGATGAGGCCGGTCCCCGGGTAGGCGCCATCCGCCATGACCCTTGTCCCGGCCGTACGGCGGACAGATCCGACTCGCGCCAGAGGTGGGCGTCGGCCTTGTTCCCCGGTGCCGGGCGGGCGCTCGCGACGACCAGGCGGCTGTCCGCGTCGATGATGACCTGCACGTTCGCCGAGAAGCGGTAGTTCCTCGACGAGGCGCCAACCGTGCGGTCGCGCACAGGGATCAAGGTTCCGTCCACGATCCACAACCGGTCCGCGCCGGCGACCGGCCGCGGGGCCGGCTCCAGCGCCAGCAGCGGCCCCAGGCGCTGGATGACCCGGCAGACGGTGGCCGAGGAGATCCCAAAAAGCGGTGCGAGCTGCCGCATCGTGAGGTT